>RFNE01000110.1 GCA_009927375.1 Actinomycetota bacterium
GGGGTGTGTTGCGGCACGTGAAGGGTTTGCCGGAGGGCTACTCAACGACACAGGGTGCTCTGCGTTTCCCGTCCGATGGCATTCTCGAAGTTTCTCTAGTGAAGCGTCTCGTGCGTCTTCGCCTCGCCGAGATGGCGAAGGTCAAGAGTGGAAAGCGAGTCGTCACGTTTCCAGACGGTTCGCTGAAAGCCGTCGGTGCGATGAGAAAGGGTCAGCTCCACGGACCATGGAAGTGGTTTCGGCAGGACGGCTCGCTCATGCGGGTCGGTTCGTTTCGCGACGGTGTGCAAAGCGGAACGTGGATCACGTACGACCGCGCAGGCCACGTCGTGACGAAGAGGGTCGTCAAACACCAAGTTTCTCTTTGATCATTCCCACCAGCTCTTGAGGATTCCTCCAGCCGCATCGATCTCGATCGGTGAGAGGAGTGGGCTGACGATGCCTTGTCTGCGCACGACGACCGTGGGAAGCGAACCTTGCGCAACGCGGCGGACGTCTTCTGGCATGTCATTTCGGTGGTAAGTGACGAAGGGGAGTGGAAGCGCGGCTTTGCAGTCCCGCCACGAAGCCTTTTCACTGACCAAGCCATGGGTGACATCACAGAGCGAACAGTGCCGGCGCCCGAGGCGGGCACCGATCCAATAGGACACTTCTCCTACCAAAGTGCCGTCGGCGTCGTAGACCCCGATCAGTTCGTCATTGTTTGTGCTCATGCGCCGAGTGTTACCGAGAATTCATTCACCTTCAACTTGTACGCCAACCAC
This sequence comes from Actinomycetota bacterium, assembly GCA_009927375.1. Classification (GTDB taxonomy): domain Bacteria; phylum Actinomycetota; class Acidimicrobiia; order Acidimicrobiales; family Ilumatobacteraceae; genus UBA3006. Next base: position 765 of record RFNE01000110.1, read on the forward strand.
GGGTCAATCCCGCTTCATCTGATTGGTTTACCTTTCGCTCACCATCACAAGGAGATATCAATGGAAATGGACGATACGTTCAGCAATAACTCGAATAATCGCACGTTTGAGGACGTGCTTTCGGCACACATGTCGCGTCGCAGCGTCATTGTCGGTGGTCTTGCAACCGCAGCCCTGAGCTTCTTCGGAGGGTCAGTTGCGAACGCCGCTACGCCCAAGGGCCAGATCGAGGCAGCAACTCGCCGCGTGGCAAAGAACCCAAAGATCGCCTTCACCTCGATTCCTCTGCAGTCGAGCGCAATGCCAACAATTGCTCCCGAATACACCTATTCGGTGCTCGCCCCCTGGCGGGAGAAGTTGGACGGCAGTGGCAAGTCGTACCCAATCGCTGGTTTCACCGCAGAGCAGCAAGAAGACTCCGTCGGTATCGGCCACGACGGCATGTGGTATTTCGGGGACGAAAAGTCCGGTCTGTTGTGTCTGAACCACGAGTACGGAGTCACTCAGCACATTATGGGTAAGTCGGTTCCGCAGTCCCTCGAAGACGTCCGTTTGTCGCAGGCCGCGCACGGCATGTCGGTGATCAAGATCGAGAACACCGCGAAAGGCTGGAAGATTGCCAAGAGCGACAAGAACCGCCGTATTCACGTCAACACTCCAATGGTCTTCACTGGTCCTGCCGCAAAGAGTGATCTCCTGAAGAACGCTGCGGGTAACCCCGTGCAGGGAACAGTGAACAACTGTGCAAATGGACACACGCCGTGGGGTACGTACCTGACTTGCGAAGAGAACTTCAACGGTTACTTCGGTGCAACCAGTTCTACTTGGAAGGCTTCGGCAGAGCAGGCTCGCTATGGGTTTAGTGCAGCGGGCTTCGGTTACGACTGGCACAAGTTCGACGCGCGATTCGATCTCTCCAACCCAGGTTATGTGAACGAGATCAATCGATTCGGCTGGGTCGTCGAAGTTGATCCAAATGATCCGAAGTCAAAGCCTGCAAAGCGGACTGCACTCGGTCGTGTAAAGCACGAGGGCGCGGAAGTCGTTGAGGGCAAGAACGGTCGAGTGGTGGTGTACATGGGTGACGATGAGCGCTTTGACTACGTGTACAAATTCGTCTCGAAGCAGCCATGGAAAAAGGCAATCGCCGCCGGCAAGAGCCCACTCGACGAAGGAACCCTGTACGTCGCAAAGTTCAACGAAGACGGATCCGGCAATTGGCTTGAGCTCAGTACCGCGAATCCTGCGCTTGCTGGCTGGTCGTTGGACAAGATTCTCGTCAATACGCGACTTGCCGCCGACCTCGCTGGTGCAACGAAGATGGACCGCCCAGAGTGGATCACGACCGCAGCTGACGGCTACCAGTACGTCACACTGACCAACAACACTCAGCGTGGAACAACTGGAAAGGCTGGGGTTGACAAGGCCAATCCGACCGCTGTCAATACATATGGTCACATTGTTCGTTGGTTGGATGGAGACAACAATGTCGGCACGACCTTCTCGTGGGAAATATTCGCACTCGCGAAGGATGTTGCTGACGGAAGTGGGCAGATGTTTGGATCTCCAGACGGAATCTGGGGCGACGATGATGGTCGAGTCTTTGTCCTTACCGATGGTGAACAGCCTGGAAAGAACAACGACCAATTGCTCGTTGCCAATGCTGCGACGAGACAATTCTCCCGATTGTTCACCGGCGTAAAGGGTTGCGAAGTCACTGGAATTACGGTTACGCCGAATCGCAAGACCATGTTCGTCAACTTGCAGCATCCAGGCGACGGTGATCCACGATTGACGAATTTCCCAGCACCGTATTCGGGCATTGGTGGTCCGGTTCCGCGCGACTGCACCATTGTGATCACCCGCAAGAACGGTGGAATTGTTGGCACCTGATAGGTAGGTATTGCTCCAGGGCGGACCCCTCTCTGCCCTGGAACGGTGTCACTGGAAGGGCCCCAGCTCAAGCTGGGGCCCTTCTGTATCGCAGGCGAAGTTGCAGCGCAAATTTGTCTCAATATTTATTGAGACAACTAGACTGCGACCGTGATCACTTCGGAGGATTCCGCCGCCAGATTCGCCGCACTCGGAGACGTCGTGCGATTGGAACTTGTCAAGTTCATTCAGTTATCCGATCGAACGGTCAACGAGCTCCGCGAATACCTCGAAATCGAGTCATCGCTCTTAGCTCATCACCTCCAAGTTCTTGAAAATGTCGGTCTCATCGAGCGCAGACGTTCTGCCGCAGATGGTCGAAAGCGCTTCGTTTCACTTCGTCACGAGAACTTGCCACAATTAAGTCACATCATTCTCGGACGAAATATTCTCTTCGTCTGCACAGAGAATGTTGCGCGCTCACAGCTTGCTCGAGGGATCTGGAAGCAAGCCACGGGACTTCGCGCACGAAGTGCTGGAACCAAACCCGGCAAAGCTATCCACCCATTAACAATTCGCGCCGCACATCGGCACGGTCTTTCACTTGAAGATTCCACGCCACGTATGGTTCCAAAGAATCTCGGTGACTCAACCATCGTTGTCACGGTCTGTGACGCAGCTTTCGAAGAACTTGGGAGAGACCGAGTTGACGCACATTGGTCGATTCCTGATCCAGTGTCTCTCGGGACTGATCGAGCATTCGATCTTGTCGTCGAAGAACTTCATGAACGAATTACACAATTGAAAGGAATCAAGCAATGAACCAAACACCAAACTATGTGCTGAATGCCGCAGCAAATGCGATCATCGAAGAATCAGTTCGAGAACTCGCCAGAAAATTTGCCGGCATTTTCGATGAAGGTGATATTCGACCCGTCGTAATTGAGTCGTATGCGAGTTTTGAGGATGCGAAAGTAAGAACCTTTGTACCTGTATTTACGACGAGATATGCGGGGGATCGACTGAATGCAATGGCGAAGATCCAAGGAAAGATGCGCTCAACGTTGCCGTCGGTCCTCTTCGTTTGTGTCCACAACGCTGGTCGCTCGCAGATGGCCGCTGGATTCGTGCGTCACATGGCCGACGGAAAGGTCGAGGTGTACTCGGGTGGTTCGGATCCAGGTAAGGAAGTGAACATGGCGGCGATTGAGGCGATGCGCGAAGTTGGTGTAGATATTTCAAACGAATTTCCGAAGCCGTTTGCAACGGAGATCGTCCAGGCAGCCGATGTCGTTATCACCATGGGGTGTGGAGACACCTGCCCGATCTTCCCTGGCAAGCGTTATGAGGATTGGGTCCTCAACGACCCTGCCGGCCTCGGAGTCGAGGCGGTGCGCCCCATCCGCGACGAGATCCGGCGACGTGTGGTCGAATTGTTGAACGACCTGGGAGTGGAGACCAAGTGAATCTTTCAAGAAGGCTCGGCGCCGAAGCGCTCGGAACGTGTTTGCTCATCATTTCAGTCGTCGGGTCGGGGATCATGGCGACCAATCTCACCGACGACGTTGCGGTGCAGTTGCTCGCCAATGCCGGCGCGACGGTCGGGGCGCTCATCGCGCTCATCTTGATGTTCGGACCGATTTCGGGTGCGCACTTCAATCCCGTCGTCACCGCCGCGTCGTGTTATTTCGATGCCAGACCCTGGCGCGAACTCGTTCCGTACGCAATCGCTCAGACGATCGGTGGCATCATCGGTGCCGCAATCGCAAACTTGATGTTCAACCTTGACGTTCTCGGACCATCCACGAAAATCCGAGAGGGCGGTGGAATCTGGTTGGGTGAAGTCGTTGCCACTGTCGGGCTCCTTCTCGTCATCTTCCTCATCGCGCGGGGACCGAGACCAGATGCCGTGCCGATGGCAGTAGGCGTGTGGATCGGTGGCGCGTATTGGTTCACCTCGTCAACGTCGCTTGCGAACCCTGCGGTCTCAATCGCACGAAGCTTCAGCGACTCCTTCGCAGGAATTGCGCCGGAGTCGGTCCCGATGTTCATCGTGATGCAGGTGATCGGGCTCGTGGTGGGAACCGCAATCCTCTCGATCTTCATCACACGTGCCCACTCAAAGAACTGATCGTTGATCACTAGCCTGAGGGGGAGTTGCCTCCGTAGCTCAGTGGATAGAGCGACGGTTTCCTAAACCGCAGGTCGTAGGTTCGATTCCTACCGGG
>RFNE01000329.1 GCA_009927375.1 Actinomycetota bacterium
CGCAGTGTTCGAATTCTGAAGATCCTCGAGAGCCGCGGTATTCGCGCGTCAATGCTCGTCATTCCCGGTTACTGGCAAGACCATGGTCCGGTTAAGAACGATGATTTCGCACGATGGCTTCGTGAAGCAGAATGCCGCGGACATGAACTTGTCCAACACGGAACTCATCATGTGTCGCATCAGAAACGGAGTGGACTTCGTGCCCAGATCGGACGCCTCATTGGACGTGGCTGCGAAGAATTTTGGGACATCACTCCCGAGGAGGCCTACGAGCGGGCCCTCCAGGGTCGTGCTCTGTTGGAATCCATCGGTGTCCGACCTCGGGGCTTCATCTCGCCGGCTTGGTTGTCATCTCGCGGAACTCTCCGTGCACTTCAATCCTTGGGCTTTGAGTATTCGACTTCTCACACGCGCGTCATTGACCTGGTCGGTTCGAGTTCTCTTCGAGCAATTGCGCTATCCCAGCGTCCCGGCAGCACGTTAACTGTCGTGACAGCACTCCTCGTGCGCCTGGTCGGCTTGATGTTGGTGCGATCGAACAAGATCGTTCGAGTAGCAATTCACCCGAGAGACCTTGACTCAAATTCGGCCGTCTGGTCGTCATTGGCCACAATTGATGCTGCTCGACGTGCTGGACTGCAATCAGTCACGTATAGCGACGTCTTGGCCCGGTTACGAAGGCCAAGTCCTGATGCGCGGAAAGAGCGAGTCGAATTGCGGGTAGCGTGAACATCGTTCAAGTGGCGAACTTCGTCACTCCGACGTCGGGTGGCCTGAGGACCGCGCTGAGCGAGCTTTCCTCCTTCTATCGGCGCGCTGGTCATCGGTGCGTCACCATCGTGCCTCGATTCGTTCAACCATCATTTGACCCCCGGCATGTAGTTGCCCTGGAAATTCCAGGGCGACAGCTTCCAATGAGCGGTGGATATCGCGTGATCATGGAGCGACGAAATGTGATCGCATCGATACTCGCGTGTGAACCCGATGTCGTCGAACTTCACGACAAGACGACCCTCAGTTGGGTCGCTGGTTGGTGTGAGAGCAAGGGAATCCCGTGCGTCACGTTCTCCCACGAACGGACGAGC
>RFNE01000346.1 GCA_009927375.1 Actinomycetota bacterium
GTCGCGGGGTCGACGATGCGGTCGGGGACGATCACGACCCAGCCTGAGGCAATGACGAAGAGCAGTCGAATGGCGAGCATGAGTCCATCGAGTCCGTCGAGTGAGCCGAACCACGAGAAGGGATTGAGCGCGGTGATGAACCCGTCATTGGCGCTTCGCATTGCTGTCAGTGCGACGACGAAGTAAGTAGAGATCACTGCGGAAAGCCATGCGAGTCGGAAAAGCGCAGGCTCAGTCCATATTCGGTGCCTTCAGGCCAGATGAGGAGCACGACGATGAGTCCGCCGAATACCGCCGAGATGGCGAGGTAGTGCACGATGCGTAGCAAACCGATGAGTCCGCCGACGCGCGGACCAGAACCCGTGCGCTCTGGCACGACTTCACCGATGATTGCGACGGTGGTCTCGGTCGGGGTCTCTTCGCCGCCACCGCTGGAGATGCTCGTCTCGGTCGTGGCGGTGAGCGTGAACTGGAACGAACCGATGCTCTTGTCGGGCAACGACCAGCTGACCGTGCAGATGCCTGCAGGCGGGATGTCAATGAGGGCTGCGGACACTGTTCGGGCGTCTGCTGCGATCTGCGGTTCGGCAAAGCCGATCGGCTGATCGGCACACGTCATCTCGATGACGACCTTGCCTTGGTCGGCTTTGACGTCGTCACGGAAGACGAGCTGGATTGCGGTCGGATTGATGTCGATGGTCCCACCGGCAGGTGGATTTGAGGACACGACGATGTTGGTGCCAGGGGCGCCAGTTGCATTGACGAGGCGGCCGAAGCCGAGGGTGCCGAGAACGGCGAGACCACAGACGAGCCAACCCATGACGCGGGTTGCACGACGCGAAGTTGGACGATGAACGAGCGACATGGTCGGGTACTAACGGTATCCACTGGCTCATGACCTGCGCCTCGTCCGACCCGCGTGGCACCGCATGGGTAGGCTCGCAGGCAATGGCCGTCCAGTCCTTGTATCGCCGCTACCGCCCTCGTCGCTTCGACGAATTGCGGGGCCAAGACCACGTGGTTCGGGCATTGCGCAATGCGGTCGTCAACCACCGCGAAGGCCAGGCCTATCTCTTCTCGGGTCCCCGAGGTACCGGCAAGACCTCGACCGCCCGCATCTTGGCCAAGGTCCTCAACTGTGAGGAGCCCGAGAACGGCGAACCCTGTGGGATCTGTAACTCCTGTGCTGCCATCGACAGTGGCAACAGCTACGACGTGCTCGAACTCGACGCCGCCTCGAACAACGGTGTCGAGAGCATCCGTGACCTGATCGAGCGCTCGTCGCTCGGCAACCCAGGCCGCCACAGAGTGTTCATCCTCGATGAAGTGCACATGCTCTCGAAGCCCGCCGAGGCAGCGCTCC
>RFNE01000328.1 GCA_009927375.1 Actinomycetota bacterium
CGAGCGTTCCACGTGGATGCTGGACACAATGCGGTGTACGCGGCGTCAGACCGCTACGTACCCGTGCTCGTCGAGGCGTGTCTGCACGCCCGCGACACCGCGCACTAGTTCGTCGTCACGTCCTCGAGATCGAGGCCGATATCGAGCACCGTGACCGAGTGCGTGAGGCCTCCGACAGAAATGTAGTCGACGCCGGTCCCCGCGACGTCGCGAGCGACACCGAGTGACAGTCCGCCGCTTGCTTCGAGAATCACACTGCGACCAGTCGACTGGCGATGGCGCTCCGCGATCGCAACCGCCTCGCGCATCGTCGTCGGGGACATGTTGTCGAGAAGCACGAGATCTGCGCCCGCGGCGAGTGCTGCCGACAATTGCTCGAGCGTGTCGACTTCGACTTCGATCGCGATCGACGGGCTTGCGGCCTTCACGCGTGCGAAAGCTTCTGCCACCCCACCTGCGGCAACGACATGGTTGTCCTTGACGAGTGCGGCATCGCCGAGCGACATGCGGTGGTTCACTCCGCCGCCGCAACGAACTGCGTACTTCTGCAACGAGCGCAATCCGGGAAGGGTCTTGCGTGTGTCGCGAACCTTGGCCTTCGTTCCCGAGAGTTCCTTCGCCCACCGTTGCGTCGCGGTGGCGATGCCGCTCAGGTGACCGAGCAGGTTGAGCGAGGTGCGCTCGGCGGTGAGCAGGCCCCTCGTCGGGCCGGTCACCGAGATGACGAGGTCACCTGCATGGACGATGGAACCATCCTCCGCGACCGACTCGAACGTCAGTGCATCGGGAGAGCACACCATCTCGAGCACCGCACGTGCGACGGGGACCCCCGCAACGCAGCCCTCTGCGCGACTGACGAAACGGGCGCGACTCACGTGTTCGGCGGGAACGGTCGAGTTCGTCGTCACGTCTGGTCCGTCGGCGAAATCCTCATCGAGTGCACGCGCGATCACTCGCCGCACTTCATCGACCGAGAGTCCCGCGTCGTGCAAGGCACGCGCCGTCGCGTCGGAGATGCGGTGGTGTTGCATCAGGCCTTGACCCCACCAGAGATGTGCAGACCGTCCTCGTCGAGCGACACTTCGAGGTGACGCTGCCAGGCGGAAATACTCTCGATGACGTCGGTACGGCGATGACAGCCACGACTCTCGGTACGCGCAAGTGCAGATGCCGTGACTGCGCTCGCCACGGTGGCGATGTTCGTGGCCTCGAAGTTGCGCCTGTTCGGCACGGTGTCGGACGAGATCTTGTCGGCGACGACACCAAGCGCATCGAGCGTCGAGGCGAGTGCTTCTGGTCGTCGGAGCACACCGACGTGCTTGGACATCAACGTGCGCACGTGTGCGCGAAGCGAGTCATCGAGTGCACCGGCATCACCCCAACGTTCATCGATGACTTCCACGCGGGAGGGTAACTTCCACGCAAGGTTGCGCCCGACGCGTGTGCCGACCACGAGGCTTTCGGTCAACGAGTTCGAGGCAAGACGGTTCGCACCGTGCACACCGGTGTAGGCGACTTCACCGACCGCGTACAGACCTTCCACTGACGTCGTGCCGTCCAGGTTCGAGTCGATCCCACCGCACGTGTAGTGCGCCGCGGGCGCGACGGGAATGCGATCCGCGCCGGGTCGAAGCCGGCCGCACGACACGCACGGTGATGAAGGGGAAGCGTTCCTCGAATCGATCCCGATCGAGGTCGCATCGAGATACACGTGGTCGTCCACACCGTTGACCGCACGCGCCATGCGCTCGCTGATCGCCGCGGCAACGACGTCGCGCGGAGCGAGATCTTCGAGCGGATGAACACCCTTCATGATTCGCTCGCCTGCCGCATCGAACAGCACTGCACCTTCGCCGCGCACCGCTTCGCTGATCAAGGTCTGCTGCGCGGTCGACTCGACGCCCTGCCACAGCACCGTCGGGTGGAACTGCACGAACTCGAGGTCGCGCAGGACGAGTCCGGCGCGCAACGCGAGCGCATGTCCATCGCCGGTCACCGCTGCGGGATTCGACGTGCTCGCGAACACCTGCCCGTATCCACCAGTCGCCACCACCACCGCGCGCGCCGTCACGATGCCGACGCTGACCACTTCTCCCGATGGTCCGAGCACTGCGATTCGCACACCCGCCACCTGGCGTTTGCCCGCCGGCGTCACACCGAACTCGAGATCGAGCGCAAAGGCGTGTTCGAGCACTTCGACTCCCGCGTTGATGGCGTTCTCATCCAACGTGCGCTGAATCTCCGCGCCCGACTGGTCACCACCGGCGTGAACGATGCGGGAACGAGAGTGCCCGCCTTCGCGTGTGAGTGCACGCTCACCATCTGCACCCGGGTCGAACGCGGCGCCCAGCTTTTCGAGATAGTCGATTGCGGTCGGCGCATCCCGCACGAGCGAGGTCACTGCGGCTTCGTCACACAGCCCCGCTCCCGCCTCGAGCGTGTCGCGAACGTGTTCAGCGAAGGTGTCCGTCGGGTCGAGCACTGCGGCGAGTCCGCCTTGGGCCCACGCGGTGCTTCCCGCATCGAGGGTGTCCTTCGTGACGATCAGGACGTTGCGCACCGGTCGCGCGGCGAGCGCAGCGGCAAGTCCCGCAGCACCAGAACCGAGCACGACGACATCGACGTCCCTCGTCCAGGTTGGCTCGGGTGCGGCGAGTCGGCGCGGGAGTGCGATGCGAACGGAGCCGTTGGCGTCGACCACGCGGCTCACTCCTTGGTGCGCGAGGGCGTGCCGATGGCGATCATCTGCTCGACGCTGCGGCGGGCCTTGTCGGCGACGTCACGCGGGATCGAGATCTCGTCGTTGCCGTCGATCAACGATCGCAGCAACTTCTCCGGCGTGATCATCTTCATGTACTTGCACACGGCCGCGCGATTCACCGGCTCGAAGATGACCTTCGAGTTCGCATGGCGCAACTGGTGCAACATGCCGGTCTCGGTCGCCACGAGCACCTTCTTTGCCGTCGTCTGCTCGGCGGCGGTGATCATGCCCGACGTGCTCAAGATCTTCGTGCGCTCACGTGGAACGACGCCCGTCTCTGCGAGGTACATCGCCGACGTCGCGCATCCGCACTCTGGATGAATGAACAACTCTGCTTCGGGCTCGGCCGCAACCATCGCCTTCAGGTCGGCGCCATTGATGCCTGCGTGCACGTGGCACTCGCCCATCCAGATGTGCATGTTGTCGCGCTTCAACGTGCGCTGCACGTGCGCACCGAGGAACTGGTCCGGACAGAACAACACGGTCTTGTCGCTCGGGATCGAGGCGACGACTTCGACGGCATTCGACGACGTGCAGCAGATGTCGGTCTCGGCCTTCACCGCGGCCGTCGTGTTCACGTAGCTCACCACGACCGCTCCGGGATACTCGGCTTTCCATGCCCGCAGCTGGTCGGCCGTGATCGTGTCGGCGAGCGAGCAACCCGCGTTCTTGTCGGGGATGATGACGGTCTTGTCGTAACTCAGGATCTTGGCGGTCTCGGCCATGAAGTGGACACCACAAAAGATGATGGTCGAGGCGTCCGACTTGGCGGCGATGCGCGAGAGGCCGAGTGAGTCACCGACGTGGTGGGCGACGTCTTGGATCTCGGGAAGCTGATAATTGTGGGCGAGGATCACCGCATCGCGCTCTTTGGCGAGCTGTTTGACGCGTTCTGCCCAGTCGGCCACACCTTCAAGTTATCGGCGCGGTGTGACTCTCATGATGTCGTCAGCCCCGCGGTACGTGTTGCGACTCGGCATCGTGGGCGTCGAAGCTCGAGGTGAACCACAGCGAGTTGACCGCATCGGCGAGCGTCCCGCGCGCCGCTCCATCGTCGGTGACGATCTCCTCCGGGGTGTCGGCGAAACGCAACACGGAAGCGACGCCGTTGTCACACACGGTGACGACCAGGCGAACTCTCCTCCGCCGCGGGTGTCGACTCGGCGCGAGTTCGCTCGGCTCGTCGTCGCCATCCAGCGGCGCGGCCCACCCACAGGTGAGGACGACGGCGGCGTCGAACATCTTGGAGATCGCACTCGTCGGGGCATCGAGCAACTCGTACACATCTGCGTGTTCGGCGAGGAACGTGATTCGTAGCGCGCCATCGGCGTTCGACGCGATGCCGTCGGGATCGACGATCGTGATCCCGTACAGGCGGGCAGCCGACAGATCGAAGCGGTCGAGCGACAATGCAGGCTGTGCTCGACGCAGGTTGCAAGGTCAAGTGGTGTGGGATGAGTTGTTGTCATGACCCGATGTGTGCTCATCGGTGTGGAAACGGACACCCGATCGTGAAAATTGGCGAAGTTCACGGCAGACTGAAGGCCATGTCGGCACGCCCCCTCACGCTCGCCCAGAAGGTCTGGGACCGCCACGTCGTGACCGCCAATCCAGGCGAGCCCGAACTCCTCTATATCGATCTCCACCTCGTGCACGAAGTGACGAGCCCGCAGGCCTTCGACGGACTGCGCATCAACGGCCGTGGCGTGCGTCGACCCGACCTCACCGTGGCGACCGAGGACCACAACGTGCCGACCGCCGACATCCACCTGCCGGTCGCCGACCCGATCTCTGCCCGCCAACTCGAGGTGTTGCGGGCGAATGCCGACGAATTCGGCATCACGCTCTATCCGATGGGCGATCCCCGCCAAGGCATCGTGCACGTCATCGGTCCGGAACAGGGTCGCACGCTTCCCGGCATGACCATCGTGTGCGGTGACAGCCACACCTCTACCCACGGCGCGTTCGGCGCACTCGCCTTCGGCATCGGCACGAGCGAAGTGGAGCACGTTCTCGCAACGCAGACCTTGCCGCAGAGTCGACCGAAGTGGATGAGCGTGACCGTCGATGGAACGCTCGATCCGTCGGTCACCGCCAAGGACATCGTGCTCGCGATCATCGGCAAGATCGGCACCGGCGGCGGCATCGGCCACGTCATCGAATATCGCGGTTCGGCGATTCGCGGACTGTCGATGGAAGGTCGCATGACGGTGTGCAACATGTCGATCGAGGCAGGTGCCAAGGCCGGATTGATTGCGCCAGATGAGACCACGTTCGCCTACCTGAAGGGTCGCGAGTTCGCGCCGAAGGGTGCCGACTGGGACGCCGCCGTCGCCGACTGGTCGACACTACGCACCGACGATGGCGCCACCTTCGACACCGAAGTCTTCATCGACGCTTCCACCCTCACACCGCACGTCACGTGGGGAACGAACCCGGCACAAGTTCTTCCGATCAATGGACGCATTCCAGACCCGAAGGACTTCGCCGATGCCACTGCACGCGACACCGTGAGCCGTGCACTGGAGTACATGGGACTCACGGCCGGCACCGCTCTGCGCGACATCGAAGTCGACACCGTGTTCATCGGATCGTGCACCAACAGTCGCATCGAAGACCTGCGTGCAGCCGCAGCCGTCGTCAAGGGACGCAAGGTACGCGTCAAGCGCGCGATGGTCGTTCCCGGTTCACACCAGGTGAAGAATCAAGCGATCGCAGAGGGTCTCGACCGCATCTTCGTCGAGGCCGGTCTCGACTGGCGCGAACCAGGATGCTCGATGTGTCTGGCCATGAATCCCGACAAGCTCGCCCCAGGTGAGCGTGCGGCGAGCACGAGCAACCGCAACTTCGAAGGTCGCCAAGGGCGCGGCGGACGCACGCACCTCGTGTCCCCCGCCGTCGCTGCCGCAACCGCGATCGCGGGACACTTAGCGACCCCCGAGGATCTGAAGTGAAGGCCGTCAGCGTCATCACCGGTCGTGGCGTTCCGCTCAAGCGCAGCGACGTCGACACCGACCAGATCATTCCTGCGGAGTGGCTGAAGCGTGTCGAGCGCACGGGTTTCGAAAAGGGCCTCTTCTCGACGTGGCGTGACGACCGCAACTTCGTGCTCAACGACGAGCGCTACATCGGCGCCAACATCTTGATCGCCGGTCCGAGCTTCGGCGTCGGGTCCTCGCGCGAACACGCCGTGTGGGCGCTTCAGCAGGGTGGCTTCGACGCGGTGATCGCGCCGAGTTTCAGCGACATCTTCCGCAACAACTGCACGAAGAACGGCCTCGTTCCGGTCGTGCTCTCCGAACCGACGGTCAACAAGTTGTGGGAAGTCGTGGAGAAGGATCCGACCGCCGAGATCACGATCGACATGAACCGACTCAGCGTCGAGATTCCCTCTGCCGGTGTGACGGAGTCGTTCGCCATGGACGCCCAGACACAGGAGCGTTTCATCAAGGGTCTCGACGACATCGGCATCACGATGGCCAAGGCCGACGACATCTCCCGCTTCGAAGCCTCGCGTCCCGCGTGGCTCGCGCGTCGCTAGTTCAGGACCGAATTCTCCGCCACGATCAGTCGCACGCGACCCGACACGTGCGCCATCGAGTCAGCAACGACCGACTTGCCGATCTCTGATGCGTACGCAGCATCGAAATCAGCCTGGGTGTCGAACCACAACTCCGACACGCCGTTCGGCTGTCCTGCCTGCGGTGAGTCGACGACGTTGAACACGGCTTTGCGCAGCTTCGGCAACTGACGCGCGAGTGGCGCGTGTTCGTTCAACCACCACGACACGAACTGGTCGTGGCTCATACCGTCACCTGCGGTGAGAAGGATGATCGCCTTGAACATCAGCCGGGCTTCTTCGTCCGAGCAAACGGTCGTCCGCCGACGGCGAGCGCCACGCACACGACGATCTCGTTGGCGTGCGGTGCATCGTCGATCTTCACCTCGATCGCGTCCATCTCGTCGAACGACCAGATGTCGTCCTTGTTCGTGATGGGAATCGTGATCGAAGAACCTGCGGCCGCAACCTTCTTCGTCGAGGGAATGATGTCGTCACCCTTGATCACGACCTTGCGCACGGGAGCACCGAAGCGTGGGTGGATGAGGGCAGCTGCGTGCTCGATCTCGCCGTCGAGACCGACGATGGCGGCTTTGCCGTACGCGGTGACCTCATCGGCGCGCACGCCGAGTGCTGCAAGCGCTCGTTCGGCGAGCTGGCCGGAGATCTCCGCGCCCATCGCCTCGATCTCGGCGAGGTCGCGCTGGGCCTTTGCGGCGAACGGATTGGTGATCACCGCGCTCGACACGGCCTTGCGCACGACCCGTCCGGTCGGCACTCCGTGTTCGGCGAGGACGTCTTCACAGGTGGTGACGAACTTGCGAATGTGCATCGCCGAAGCGTATCAGTGCGCGTCGTTCAGGCCGGCAGAGATCTTTTCGAACGCGGTAGCGAGCGCACGAATCTCGGCGTCACTCAAACGGTCGATCATCTTCTCGCGCACGCTCGCCACGTGATGGGGTGCGACACGCGTCAACAGGTCCCACCCCTTCTTGGTCATCACTGCGTAGGCGACGCGCTTGTCGCTCTCGCTCTGCACGCGCGTGACGAGCTTCTTGCGCAACACGCCATCCATTCGACGCGTGAGGCCGCTGCGCGACAGCCGCAAGGTATCCGCCAGATCGCACATCTTCATCCGTCCGTCCGGTGCATCCGACAGCATCGCGAGCAACTGGTAGTCACCCCGTCGAGTCCGAATGGCTCCAGGTCACGCTCGATCGCGCGCTGGAGGTCAGATGACGTCGTGATGTAGGCCAGCCATGCCCTCATCTCCGCCGCCGACAGCCATTGGGTCCCTGCCACGAAAGTCATCA
>RFNE01000132.1 GCA_009927375.1 Actinomycetota bacterium
AAGGATGCCCTTCAACACACCAGAGGTGAGTGTGACGCCCATTGCGGTTCCGAAGTTCGTGCGGAACGACGATGCAGTCTTCACGTTCGACAGACCCTCGGCACCGCAGAAGCGACCCTGGGCGAACGGCAGGTCAGCCGACACGCACCACACCTCGGTGTTCGGCAACGTGCTCACGAACTCGTTGAACTTGCGGGTGCTCGTCGCACACGTCGGTGTGTCGATCGAGGGGAAGATGTTGAGGATCACTCGCTTGCCGCGCAGATCCTTCGGTCCGATCTCCGACAGCGTGCCGGTGGTCATCGAAAATGCTGGAGCCTTCGCGCCGACCTTGGGCAACTGACCGTTCGTCTTCACCGGATTGCCACCGAGGGTGACGGTGGAGGACTTCTTCGCTGGCGACGACTTCTTCACAGCCTTCTTTGCCTTCTTCGCCGACTTCTTCTTCGGCGCCGGCTTGCGTGCTGCAACCTTCTTCGCGGACTTCTTCGCCTTCTTGGCGGCCATGGTGGACTCCTTGTACGTGGTCTAGTGGAGCCTCAAACTAGTCGGACTTTGGCCGACCTTTCCTCGCCGACTGGAAAAAAGAGAGCGCGAACAACCCGCCGACGACCCACCACTGATATTTCTCGATGGCGTCCAGGAACGCCTCGATCTGTGATTCGAAGGCCTTGCCCAGGACCACAACACCACGAGTTTGATGGCGATGCCGAGGCAATGAGGGGAACGAAGAGCTGTGGGCGCATGCGCCGGTAGCCGAGGAGGAGGCACACGACGTTGCTCGCGGGCATGAGGATCAAGGCGAGCCAGCCGGCCTTGTCGACGGCACGTTCGGTCCAGCGGTAGATGGCGGGAAGTTCGCCGAGGTTGCCCTCGACCCAGGACAGCGCCCGGTGTCCGTACCAGCGACCGACGAGATAGAGCGCGATGCCTGCGACGAGGATGCGGGGGAAGCCGATCGCCCAAAAGGAGAACTGGTCGATGTAGGGCACCGCGCCGAACAGGTTGCGGTTGCGCGACGACAGTGCGAGCACGAGGCGGGGCCGCTCGTCCACCAACGCGGGGCCGATGTTGCTGCCGATCGTGCCGATCACGAAGAGGAACGTCGTGAACGTGACGACGGCTTTGCGCATTCGAAGCAACCTAGCCGAGTTGATACCGTTTGGGCAGTCAGACGACGGGGGGATGTCATGAAGGGTTTGATGCAAGACACACCGATGACGTTGGTGCACATGTTCGAGCGCGCCGAGTTGTATCACCGGGACAAGACGATCGTGACGGCCACTGCCACCGGTCGTGAGCGCACCACGTATGGCGCATGGGCCGAGCGCACGCGTCGCCTCGGCGGCGTGTTGAACGACCTCGGCATCTCCAAGGACGGTCGCGTCGCGACCTTCGCATGGAACACCGCGCGCCACCTCGAGTTGTACTTCGCGCCGCCGTGCACGGGTCGCGTCGCGCACACGCTGAACATTCGCCTGTTCCCGGAGCAGTTGACCTACATCGTCAATCACGCCGAGGACGAGGTGATCTTCATCGATCGTTCGTTGTTCGCACTCATTGCTCCGTTGCTACCGACGTTCAAGACGGTGCGCCACCTCGTCGTCATGGATGACGGCAAGGGCGAGGCGCCGACGAGCGTGCCGGCTTCGAAGTGCACGATTACGAGAAGTTGCTCGCCTCAGCCAAGCCGGTCGAGTTCGACATCCAAGATGAACATCTCGCGGCGAGTATGTGTTACACGAGTGGCACGACGGGCAACCCGAAGGGTGTGGTGTACAGCCACCGCTCGACGTTCCTGCACACCTTCGGCGCGATGACCGTCGACTCACTCGGTGCGCGCGAGAGCGACACGATTCTGCCGGTCGTGCCGATGTTCCATGCCAACGCGTGGGGCCTCGCGCACGCAGCGGTTGCTTCGGGTGCGAACCTCGTGATGCCGGGACCGGATCTGTCCGGCAAGGCGATCGCAAATCTGATCGTGGAGGAGAAGGTCACCGTTGCCGCCGGTGTGCCGACGATCTGGATGGCGGTGTTGCCCGAATTGAAGGGTCGCGACACCTCATCATTGCGAGCGATTCCGTGTGGTGGATCCGCGGTGCCGAAGGCGCTCTCTGAGGGCTACCGCGAGCAGACCGGACTGCCGATCTTGCAGGCGTGGGGGATGACGGAGACGTCGCCGATTGCGGCGGTGTGCACGTTGTCGGCGGCGGATCAGAAGTTGCCGCAGGACGAGCAGGCCGAACTGCGCACCACCGTCGGTCAGATCGCCTTTGGCGTGGATGCACGCGTGGTCGAGCCGGGCACCACCAATCCCGTTGCGTGGGACGGCGAGACGAGCGGCGAACTGCAGTGCCGCGGAAACTGGATCGCCGCCACCTATTACAACGACGAGCGCGCGCATGAGAGCTTCACCAAGGACGGCTGGTTGCGCACCGGCGACGTCGCGACGGTGGACGCCCACGGCCGCATCCGTCTCGTGGACCGCACCAAGGACTTGATCAAGTCGGGTGGCGAGTGGATCTCCTCGGTGGAGATCGAAAACGAGTTGATGGCCCATCCGAAGATCAAGGAGGCTGCCGTCATCGGCGTGCCGCACCCGAAGTGGTCGGAGCGCCCGCTCGCGTGCGTCGTCGTCAATCCCGGCGACTCGTTGACCAAGGATGAGGTCCTCGATCACATCCGGGGTTCGCTCGCCAAGTGGCAGGTGCCCGACGATGTCGTGTTCATCGACGAGGTTCCGAAGACCAGCGTGGGGAAGTTCTCGAAGAAGACCCTGCGCGAGCGTTTCGCCGACTACGTGTTGCCGGAGAACTAACCGAGGCGACCGGAGTTGATCACGCGCGCCAGGAACTGCTGCGTGCGCTGATCCTTGGGTTCGCCGAAGATCTGGTCGGGGTGACCCGACTCGGCGATCGTGCCGTTCGCGAGGAAGCAGACGCGGTCGCTGATCTCGCGTGCGAAGCCCATCTCGTGGGTGGCAAGGAGAAGGGTGATGCCGCTGCCTTTC
>RFNE01000092.1 GCA_009927375.1 Actinomycetota bacterium
CGTCACGGCCGATGATGGTGCGATTTTCTTCCCCAGTAATCGTCATACCCGAAGCCTACGGCACGACCCGCGCCCAAGTTAGAGTTGGACCTGTCATTCGGGGTACACCCCGTGACCTCACCGGCGAAAGGTTCCCACCATGCGTAAGTCCCTCATTGGTCTCCTAGCAGCAACCAGCCTCGGCCTCGCGGCCTGCGGTGGTGGCGGATCCGGCTCCGAGGCAACCCCAGAGGTCGTCGAGGGTGGTGGCAACGAGTGCACCGCCGGCAACACGCTGACTGATGGCATCCTCACGATCGGCACCGGATCACCCGCGTATTCCCCATGGGTGGAAAACGATGCACCCGAATCCGGCGAGGGCTTCGAGGCAGCAGTCGCGTATGCAGTTGCTGAGCAGATGGGCTTTGCCAAGGAGAACGTGACGTGGGTGCGCACGACCTTCGACGAGGCCATCCAGCCGGGCGCCAAGAACTTCGACTTCAACCTGCAGCAGTACTCGATCACCGACGAGCGCAAGCAGACCGTCACCTTCTCCGACCGTACTACACGACCAACCAGGCCATCGTCGGTTACGCCGATTCGCCGGTCGCGTCGATGACGACGCTCGCCGAACTCGCCAACGTGAAGTTCGGCGTGCAGTCGGGCACCACGAGCCTCGACTTCGTGACGAACGTGATCGCACCGACGACCGAGCCTTACGTCTATGACGACAACGCAGCCGCCAAGGCCGCGCTCGAGGCGAAGCAGATCGACGCAATCGTCGTCGACTTGCCGACCGCGCTGTACATCAGCGCCGTCGAGATCGAGGGCACCAAGGTCGTCGGCCAGTTCCCCGCCGAAGTTGGTGGCACCACCGATGAATTCGGCATGGTCTTCGATCTCGAGAACCCACTCGCGGACTGCGTGAACACCGCGCTCGCCCAGATCCGTCAAGTCGGAAAGCTCGCCGAGATCGAACAGCAGTGGCTGTCGGACAACATCACCGCACCAGTCATCACCGAATAAGGCTGATCTACGCAACGCAACGCTGAACGCCTCGCGTTCGAACGCCGGCAGCGCCGTCGCAGCACCACGATTGCTGCGCTGAGCACTGCCGGCGTCGTTGCATTGTTGGTGCTCCTCATCCCGCGCATGCCGCGCTGGGATCGGGTGAAGGCGAGTTTCTTCGACGGCGAGCGACTCGTCGACTCCTTCCCGCGCCTGCTCGAGGCGTTCGTGTTGGACGTGAAGATCTTCGCGTGGACGACTCCGGCGATCTTGATCGTCGCGCTGCTCCTCGCCGTCGCGCGCAACACCCGCAACCCGGCACTCTTCCCCTTACGCGTTTTCGTCGTCGCCTACACCGACGTGATGCGCGGTGTTCCCGTCATCTTGTGGATCTATCTGATCGGCTTCGGCGTGCCGGGCATCGGCCTCGAGCGCCCGTGGAACTCGCCACTGCTGTGGGGATCCGTCGCGCTCGGCCTCACCTACAGCGCATACGTCGCCGAAGTGTTCCGTGCCGGCATCGACAGCGTGCACGAATCCCAACGTGCGGCCGCCCGTTCGCTCGGACTCTCGAGTTCCCAGACCATGCGACACGTGATCCTCCCGCAGGCGATCCGTCGCGTCGTCCCACCGCTCATGAACGACATGGTCAGCCTGCAGAAAGACGTTGCCCTCGTGAGCCTCATCGGGCCGATCGAGATCCTGCGTCAGGCCGGCATCGACAAATCGAAGTTCGCGAATTTCACTCCGTACGTCGGGGCCGCACTCATCTTCCTTGCGATCACGATTCCACTCACCCGCTTCACCGACTGGTTGCTCACCCGTGAGCGCGACCGCACCGGAAGCTCGAGGATCCGATGACGAACAAACTCACCCTCACCGAGGTCACCAAGCACTTCGGAACGAATCGCGTGCTCGATCAACTGAGCATCTCGATTGCTCCCGGCGAGGTCGTCTCGTTCATCGGCGCGAGCGGCTCGGGCAAGACCACCTCTTGCGCTGCATCAACCTGCTGGAGACGATCGACGACGGCTCCATCCACCTGGATGATCTCGAAATCACACGCGTCGGCGTGGACGCCAACCCGATCCGTCGCCGTGTCGGCATCGTCTTCCAAGCTTCAATCTGTTCCCGCACATGAGCGTGCTGCGCAACACCACGCTCGCCCTCACCGAGGTGCTCGGTCTCTCACGCGACGAAGCCGAGTCGAGCGCACGAACGTTGCTCGCGCGTTTCGGCCTCGCCGACAAGCTCGAGTCATACCCTGACCGGCTCTCCGGTGGTCAGCAGCAGCGCGTGGCGATCGCTCGTGCGCTCGCGCTCAATCCCGAGGTGTTGCTGCTCGAT
>RFNE01000091.1 GCA_009927375.1 Actinomycetota bacterium
TTGCGCGTCGCCGCGCGCGACTGGATGCGTCGACGCTTCGACGTGGACGTGCCCCTCACGCAGGTTGCCGCCTGCGTCGGGAGCAAGGAGTTCGTCGCCACGACCGCTCACTGGTTGCGTCTGCGCGATCCATCCCGCGACACCGTGCTGTATCCCGCAGTCGCGTATCCGACGTACGAGATGGGCGCGATCTTTGCCAACTGTCGACCCGTTGCTGTGCCGATGCGCCCGGACGGCGCACTCGATCTCGCATCGATCAGCCCAGATGATGCCAAGCGCGCGGTGATGATCTGGTCGAATTCGCCCTCGAATCCGACGGGTGCGCTCGACGATCTCGGCGCGGTGGTCGAGTGGGGTCGTCGCCATGGCGTTCCCGTGTTTTCCGATGAGTGCTACGCGGAGTTCACGTGGAGCTCGAAGCCGCAGAGCGCACTGCAGCACGGACTCGATGGTGTGGTCGTGTTGCACTCACTGTCGAAGCGCTCGAACCTCGCGGGTCTGCGAGTCGGGTTCTACGCGGGGATGCCGACCTCGTCCACTATCTGAAGGAAGTGCGCAAGCACGCCGGAATGATGGTGCCCGGTCCGGCGCAGCGCGCGGCCGTCGTTGCACTCAACGATGACGACAGCGTCGCAGTCCAGCGCGAGACGTATCGACGACGACTCGAACGTACGGCACACGTGCTGTCGAAGTGGTCGGGGATCGACGTTGCACTCCCCGCAGGCGGTTTCTACTTGTGGTTCGATGCCGTCGACGGATGGAAGTTCGCCGAGCGACTCGCACGTGAAGGTGGAGCGCTCGTGAGCCCCGGAGACTTTTACGGTGCGGGTGGAGCGAACAACGTTCGCGTGGCCGTCGTGCAGCCCGACGACAAGATCGAACTGGTGGCGAAGCGACTTGGCGTCAGCTGAGTCGGCGCAAGACCGTCACGAGCTTGCCGTAGACACTGACTTCGCCTGAGTCGAACACCATCGGCTTCATCGTCGAGTTCGACGGGGTGAGGGTGACCTTGTTGCCACTCTTGGTGAACGTCTTGATCGTTGCTTCGTCGCCGGGAATTCCCGCGACGACGATGTCGCCGTTGTTGGCGGTGGTTT
>RFNE01000153.1 GCA_009927375.1 Actinomycetota bacterium
GCTGACGGCACACGACGTAGTCGCCATCGAGAATGCCGGCATCGATCATCGACTCGCCACGCACGCGCAGCATGAACAATTCGCCGTCGCCGGTGAAGTCCATCGGCAGGGGAACGAGTTCTTCGACGTTTTCCTGGCGAGCACGTTGACACCGGCGGCGACGTCGCCGACGAGCGGGACGTGCTTCGTTGGCCTGCGCTCCATGGCGACACCGCTCGAGGCCTCGTAGCGGACTTCGATGGCGCGGGGCTTGGTTGGGTCGCGGTGGAGGTAGCCCATCTTCTGGAGGGCGGCCAGGTGGTTGTGCACCGTGGCCGAGGAGCTGAGGCCGACGGCCTCGCCGATCTCGCGGACGGAGGGGGGATAGCCCCGCTCCCGCATGTTCTTTTCGATGAAGTCGAGGATGCCGCGCTGGCGGTCGGTCAGGGATGGGGTTTGGGCTGGCTGGCGGCTGGTCATGGATCCATCGTACGGGTGTTCGCCCCCCAGGTCAAACACCTGTTCGGAGAACAAATGTTCGCAAAATCCGTCAACTGCGAACACCTGTTCGCTAGGGTGGGTGGTGCCAGGAAGTCCAGCCCAGATCAGCTCCAAACCCCGCACGACCCCCCGACTAGACCAGATCCTCCCCCAAAAACCCACCCGAAAGGACCACCACCATGGCCATTGCACTCGACTACCGCAGTTTCGACTCGACCGGTCCGATCCGTCGGGCCCCACGTCTCACGGTCATCGAGGGAGGCTCGGCGACCCCGGTTCGCCGCGTTCGCTCGGCCAGCCACCCGTCGATGCGCCCGCGTCCGGTGTCACGTGGCGTCTACGCCCGTCGTCGCTTGGCCGCCGTCGGCCTGCTCGTGGCAATCCTCGCCGTTGCCGTCACGGCAGTCGTCGGTGCGACGGGTTCTCGCGCAGAAGCCGATCGCACGGTCGCTGGTGCAGCGATGGAGCCGCAGTACATCATCGCTCAACCGGGCGACACGCTGTGGGCGATCGCTCAGCGCATCGCACCGTTGGCGAACACCGCAGATCTCGTGGATGAGCTCGTGCGCCTGAACGGCGATCAGATTGCCGCGGGTCAGCAAGTGCGCATTCCGTAACTCGCACCATCGCACAACTGATATATCTCTCAGGGGTACTGTTGTCTGCAGTGCATTGCCCATCGTGTTCATGCGTTGACACCAAGGTCATCGACTCTCGGGAGTCCGAGGAAGGCGCCGCCATCCGCCGTCGGCGCAGCTGCACCGACTGCGGCTACCGGTTCACGACCTATGAGCGTCTCGAGAACCAGCCGCTATTCGTGATCAAGCGCGACGGATCGCGCCAGCCCTTCGATCGGGCCAAGGTCTCGGCCGGGATCCAGGCCGCCGTCAAGGGTCGCCCGGTCGAAGACATCGACATCATGGCGATGGTCGAGCGGATCGAGGACAAACTGCGCCTCGTGGGTGGCGACGTCACCACGTCCGACGTCGGCCACAGCGTGCTCGATGAACTTCGCGCAACCGACGAGGTCGCCTACATGCGTTTCGCGAGCGTGTACAAGAACTTCGACGACGCGGCAGACTTCCGTCGGAACTTGCGTTGTTGCAGAAGCGTTCGACCCGCGCCTAACGCGCGCGGAGGTAGCGCAAGAACGCAAAGCCTTCGTCGGTGACGACGTGGGCCAGGTGGAATCTGTGCATCAGTGGAATCGCGGATCCCACGAGTGAGGGCCCCTTGCCGGCGACGAGACTCGCGCTCACCGTCACGTTGATTTCGTCCACGAGGTCGGCGGAAAACATCGCGGAATTCAGGCTCGGTCCGCCCTCGAGCTGGGCGAAGTTGCCCTCGATCTGTTCGAGTGCGCGCTCGAGGTCGACCGTCTTGTGGCCTGCGCGAACGACGCGGAATCCGTTGGGCACCACCGTGTCCTCGGGGGTGATGAGGAATCCGGGGCCTTGGGCGAAGAGCGGTGCGTTCGGGTTGAGGCGGGCCGTCGTCGTGACGACGCCGATGGGGAGGTCTTGGCGCACCGTTTGGTCGTAGGTATCGATGATCGCCGTCGAGGCCCCGACGATGACGACGTCGGCGATCCGGCGCAGGGCGACGAGCATCGCCAGATCTGCCGGACCGGAGAGCTGGCGGGAGTGCGAGTCGACGACGGTTCGGCCATCCAGGCTCATCACCATGCACAGCCCGACGTGTGGGCGAGAGCCGTGTGCGGTGGGGATGCGCGTACGCGTCATGGTCGCCACCTCGGTCGGCGTCACCTCGCGCTGCGGTAACGGATGCTCATGGCGCACGACGAATGAGCCTATGGCACGATGGGGAGATGGCATCCACCGAACGCACCGTGTTTCGCACGTGTCCACTCTGCGAGGCGACGTGCGGGTTGGAGATCACCGTCGCCGGTGACACCGTCACGCGCATCCGTGGCGACCGCAACGACGTGTTCTCGAAGGGCTTCATCTGTCCGAAGGGAAGCACGCTCAAGCAGCTGCACGAGGACCCGAACCGCATCCGCACTCCGCTCGTGAAGCGCAACGGCGAATTCGTGCCCGTGTCGTGGGACGAAGCGTGGGTCGAGGTCGACAAGGGACTGAGAGGAGTGATCGCGCGTCACGGTCACGGGTCGGTCGGCGCATATGTCGGCAATCCGAATGCGCACAACTTGTCACCGCTCATCTACAACCGCGTGTGGTTGCAAGCGCTCGGTTCCAAGCAGCGCTTTTCTGCATCCTCGGTCGACCAGTTGCCCAAACAGATTTCGTCTGGCTATTTGTTCGGAACGGCGGCTTCCGTGGCGGTGCCCGACATCGATCGCACGCACTACATCCTGATGCTCGGTGCGAACCCGTATGAGTCGAACGGCAGCCTGTGCACCGCACCCGATTTCCCTGGTCGCCTCGAGGCGCTGCGCGAGCGTGGTGGCAAGGTCGTCGTCGTGGATCCGCGGAGGTCGAAGACCGCCGAGCACGCAGACGAGTGGATCGCGATTCGCCCGAACGGCGATGCGCTCTTCCTCGCCGCGCTCGCCAATGCGATCCTCGCCACCGGTCGCGCAGACGTCGGCGATCGCCTGCGTGCACACGTCGATGGGATCGCAGAGGTCAGCCGCGCGCTCGCGCCGTTCACGCCGGAATCGGTGGAGCGTGCGACCGGAATCGAGGCATCCGTCATCCGCAGGTTGGCGAATGAATTGTTGGACGCAGAGTCGGCATGCGTGTACGGCCGCATCGGCACCTGCACGGTGAGCTTCGGCACGACGGCGTCGTGGCTCGTGGACGTGGTCAATGCCGTGACCGGAAATCTCGACTCTCCCGGCGGCGTGATGTTCCCGCTGCCGGCTGCGGGCAATCCGACGACGCGAGGGGAGAAGGGTCGTGGCAAGGGCTTCCGCATCGGCCGCGGGCACTCGCGAGTGCGCAAGTTTCCCGAGGCGCTCGGCGAGTATCCGGCTGCGGTGATGGCAGAGGAGATCCTCACCGAGGGCGAGGGCCAGATCCGCGCGATGGTCACCGTCGCGGGCAATCCGGTGCTCTCGACTCCGAACAGCGAGCAGTTGGACGAGGCCTTCGAGCAGCTCGAGTTCATGGTTGCCGTCGACATCTATATCAATGAGACGACGCGGCACGCGGACGTGATCCTGCCGCCCCCGTCGCATCTCGAGCGCAGCCACTTCGACCTCGTGTTCACCGCGTTTTCGATTCGCAACGTGGCCAACTATTCAGAGCCGGTGTTCGAGCTTCCCGAAGGTCAGCCCGACGAGTGGGAGATCTTGGCGAAGTTGGCGGGCATCGCCCAGGGTCTCGGCGCTGGCGTCGATCCGCAGGCGGTGGATGACTTCACCTTCGATGCGCTCCTCGACAGTTTGTTGAAGGACTCTTCGTCGCCGATCCACGGTCGCGATCGTGATGAGATCGCTGGCATCGTCACCACGTCGGCCGCACGTGGACCTGAGCGCATGCTCGATCTCATGTTGCGCACCGGTCCGTACGGCGATGGTTGCGGGACGAACCCGAAGGGGATCTCGCTCGCGACGTTGCGCGAGCATCCGCACGGCATCGACTTCGGTCCGCTCGAGCCGCGCATTCCCGAGGTGTTGCGCACGCCGAGTGGCAAGGTCGAACTCGCACCAGAGCCGTTGCTCGACGATCTCGTGCGACTCGAGGCGTTCATGGTCGCCGAGCCGAGCGAGGAGATGATGTTGGTCGGGCGTCGTCACGTGCGGTCGAACAATTCCTGGATGCACAACATCGAGGTGCTCGTCAAGGGCACGCCACGGTGCACGTTGCAGATGCATCCGAGCGATGCGGAGCGAGTCGGCGTTTCCTCAGGCGGACTTGCGCGTGTCACCTCGCGCGTCGGAAGCGTGGTCGCCACGGTGGACGTCACGAGCGACATTCGACCGAACGTCGTCAGCCTGCCGCACGGGTGGGGCCACGAAGTCGAGGGCGTGAAACTCGACGTCGCGCGCCGCTATGCGGGCGTGAACTCGAATGTGCTCACGGACCACGACCAGATGGATCCGCTGTCGGGGAACGCGGTCTTGAATGGGATTCCCGTTCGGGTCGAAGTTGTCCGCAGCTAATACCCAGGTTTCCCACAGGCTGATCCCCAGAACAAATCAGTAATTCACACGGTTATCCACTTCCTTCTCACAGGGGGACGGCCGTATATTTCGGGGCGCAACCGGCAACGGCGCGACGACGTTTCACGGCAGCATGGGGTTTCGATCCTGGACCTGTGACGGGGGGTCTGCGACGAAGTCGGTTGCATTTTGTGACACTTTGATTTCTTTTTCGAGGTTTGACGAAAGCCAAGAAAGATCAGGACGAAACGAGGTTCGAGAAGGGTTGGGAATGATTGACAGGGGGGAATTACAATGCTGTAATCAATCCCTACCAGTTGTGGGCAAACCTGCAATGGGGCCAGGTTCGACACAACATGTTG
Source organism: Actinomycetota bacterium (assembly GCA_009927375.1). Lineage (GTDB taxonomy): Bacteria > Actinomycetota > Acidimicrobiia > Acidimicrobiales > Ilumatobacteraceae > UBA3006. The sequence continues at coordinate 4,930 of RFNE01000153.1, forward strand.
TGGTCTCTTTCGAGACCCCGGCAGTGGTGCGGCTGACCCCCTTGGACGTTCGTTCACAGCTGAGAAATCGGCAAGTTGAGGGCAGGACAGAGACGCGACGTAGACGACAGACGACGGTGACGACAGCAGCAATACCCAACAGGTTTTAGAAAACAGCTTTACAACAATCAATCGCAAACACACATCACACATCTTCAGAAGAAAAAGGAAACGATCAACATGTCTCTCGCGCCAGAGCGTCTCACCATCGGCATCACTCGCAAGTTCACGACGCCGGGAACCCACCCGTACGACCTCGTCGCGTGGGAGAAGCGTGATGCGCGCATCAACAACTGGAAGGACGGCACCGTCGCCTTCGAACAGCTCGGCGTCGAGTTCCCCGTCTCCTGGTCGCTGAACGCCACCAACATCGTCGCGCAGAAGTACTTCCGCGGCACGCCCGGCACCGCAGAGCGCGAGACCTCGTTGAAGCAGGTCATCGATCGCGTCGCCGACACGATCGCCAACTGGGGCATCGAGGGCGGCTACTTCGCCGACGCAACCGAGGCCGATGCATTCCGCGACGAGTTGAAGTACATCCTCGTCACGCAGCGCGCAGCATTCAACTCACCGGTGTGGTTCAACATCGGTGTCAAGGGCGTGCCGCAGCAGGCGAGCGCATGCTTCATCCTCGCCGTCGAC
>RFNE01000317.1 GCA_009927375.1 Actinomycetota bacterium
CAACTTGACCCGCGGATTGGGCGACAGATTGCTCACGTCGACGACCGGCGTATTGCCGATCAGGTCGAGGACGCTTTCGTGGGGCACCATGTCATCTCCGGGGATTGTTGACTGTGTTGGTCAGAATTCTAGCGAGTGGCCTTCTGCAACCACAGACGGAGGGGCAATATTCCCTCCTAGGAGATGACGATGTCGGTCTCGGTGATGGTCTCGTTGACGATGCGGAAGTTGCGGGCCGGGGCTCGCCCGTCATCAAGCTCACGATCGTGTAGTGCCAGGTCGGGTCCGGGGCCTGGGCCACGTCGGTCGCGCTCGGGTACGCCTCGCTATGGGTATGGCTGTGCACCACCCCGATCACCTCGAGACCTCGGTCTTCGGCGTCGCGCTCGATCAAGAGATGCTGCTTGGGATTGATGGTGTAGACGCGTGCGGACTTCGCCGTGTTCTCCGTGGCATGGAACTCGAGTGCAGTTCCGCTCGCGCCGTTGCCGACGAGAAGCCCGCAGGCCTCATACGGGTAACAGGAAATCGCATGACGACCGATGTCGTCGAGAATCGACTGCGCAATGTGCAACGGACGTGTCGTCGACTCACTCATCGCCTCGAAAGGCTAGCGGTACGCTGAATTGTCGCTATGAACGCACGTGAACGGAGCGACGGCTCCTCCTTGATTGCGAGCAATCGCAAGGCCAGGCACGACTACGCCATCTTGGACGAAGTCGAGGCCGGCATTGTGCTGCTCGGAAGCGAGGTGAAAAGCGCGCGGGCGGCCAAGTGCAGCTCGCGGATGCCTATGCGCACGTCGTGCGCGGCGAGATGTGGCTCGAGGGCATGCACATCGCCCCCTACTCCTTTGCCACGGCGTCGGTTCACACGAACCGGTTCGCCCACGCAAGCTCCTGCTGCACACCGAGCAGATTCGCCGCCTGCAGGAGCGCATGCAACGCGAGCGCCTCACCCTCGTGCCGCTCGAAGTTCGCTTTCGCAAGGGTCGCGTGAAGGTCGACCTCGGTCTCGCCAAGGGTCGCCAGAAGGCCGACCGACGCCAAGCGATCGCCAAGAAAGAGAGCGAACTCGAGATGCGTCGCGCGCAGGGTCGTGCCCGCAAGGGCGCTGCATAACCGCGACACCCCTGCCATACACTCAGGAGTGCAAGTTCAATCACGGGGCTGACAGGTTTCGACGTCAGTGTCGCTGGTCGGACGTGCGACCCGAGTTGCTCAGACTCGTTAATCGGGGCAAACCAATAACTGCCAACAAGCAGTTCGCTCTCGCGGCCTAATTAGGGCGTAGAGAGCAACCGTGAGCCGCAAGGTCGCACGGGGCCAATTCACCGCAGCCCGGCAACAGAAGCGGGGAA
>RFNE01000195.1 GCA_009927375.1 Actinomycetota bacterium
GTGAACACGTTCCACGCGCGTTCGATCAACTCGGGCAGCTGGTCGGGATCGGTGACCGTCTCGCTGAATGCGCACACACTGCGCACGAGTGCTGCCTGGTCGGGAAGATCGTGCAGTGGTCCGACGTGTGCGCCGAGTGCTTCGGTCGGCGTGGTGGAGGCGAGCACGAGCATCGGTCGCGAGTCGTGGTACGCCTGCGCGATTGGAGTGAGGGCATTGGTGACGCCTGGTCCGCTGATCAAGACGCAGACACCTGGTCGTCCGGTCACGATCGACCAGCCGTCTGCCATGAAGCCCGCACCTTGTTCGTGGCGTGGTGAGATTGCACGCACGCGACTGCGTTCGAGACCGCGGTACAACTCGATGTTGTGCACCCCGGGGATGCCGAAAGCAACGTCAACTCCGTAGTGAGTCGCCAGCAGGTCGATCAGTGCTTCGCCGACGCGCATCGTCGTCTCAGCGTCCAGCCGCGCACTGCTCGGCGAGCGCGCGAATCTTCGTGCATGCATCTCGCAGGACGGGTGCGTCGACCGTGAGAGCGATACGCACGTGTCCCGCTCCGCCCGAACCGAAGCTCTCGCCGGGCATCACGCCGACACCATGTTCTTCGAGCAGGCGCCAGGCGAACTGTTCGCCAGAAAGTCCGGTGGAGCGCACGTCGACCATCACGAACATTCCGCCCTCCGGCATGCGAGCGCGAGAGTGCGGTGCATCGCCGAGTTCTTCGACGAGCGCGACGGCGCGTTCACGGAATGCCGCGCGCAGCCGATCGACTTCAGGGTGGCGAGTGGAGAGCGCGACGACGAGCGCGTCCTCGATGAAGGGTTGCGAGCCGAAGAGCATCGCCTCGGCGACGAGCACGAGTCGTTCGATGACGTGTGCGGGTGCGGCGACCCAGCCAGCGCGGAAGCCGGGGAGTGCATGCGACTTGGAGATCGACGACACGGCGAGCGTGCGCTCCGCAATTGCGGTCGATCGAAGGGCGAAGAAAACGGCGCGTCGTACGTCATGTCGGCGTACACCTCGTCGGCCACGATCCACAGGTCGTGTGCGATGCACACCTCACCGATTGCGTCGATCTCTTCGCGTGACAAGACCGCACCGGTCGGATTGCTTGGCGTGTTGAGGAGCAGCACGCGACTGTTCGGCGTGATGCGACGTTCGATGGCTTCGGCGGTGACGTGGAAGCGATCCTCCGGAGTGGTCGGCACCGGAACGAACGTTGCGCCACTCGCCGCGACGAGTCCTTCGTAGGTCGCGTAGTAGGGATCGGGAACGAGGACTTCATCGCCGGGGTGGACGAGCGTCATGAGGCACGTGCATAGTCCGTTCTGCGTTCCTGCGGTGTACAGCACTTCCTCCGTCGACACCGTCGTGCCGGATCGTCGCGCGAGGTGCGCCGCTATCGCCTCGAGTGCAGCCTGCTCTCCCTGGCCGGCTGCGTACCGCGTGCGGCCCGAGCGCATCGAGTCGACCGCGCGGTCGAGCACGCTCGCGGGTGGCGGCAAGTCGGGCTCGCCGATGGAGAGCATCGTGATCGACTCGCCCGCATTCTGTCGACGCAGCGCCTCGACGTGGACGGCCCACTTGGCTGCGCCGAGACCGGACAATCGATCGGAGATGGGGGCGAACTTCATTCCCCGAAAGCGTACGGGGCGCGTGGCCTCAGCGGGGATGCGTCTCGGTCATGCGAAACACGACGACGAGACCAGATGCAGCGGTGAGCGCTGCGACCGCATGTGTGGCGACGTCGATCGACACAACGTCGGCGAGGATGCCGGCGAGCAGTGCGCCGATGGCAAATCCGCTGTCCCGCCACAGTCGATACACGCCGACGGAGCGTGCACGCCACGATGGATCGGCAACGTCACCGATGGCGGCGAGCAGCGTTGGATACACCATTGCGGTTCCGATGCCGAGAACGACCGCTGCGACGACCCACCAGGCAAAGACGTTCGCGAGAGCGATGCTCGACAGTGCGACGGCTTGCAACAGCATTCCGCCAGCGATGAGCGGCTTGCGGCCGATGCGATCCGAGAGAGGACCAGTGATCAACTGAAACACACCCCACGCAGCTGGATAGACCGCAGCGAGCACTCCGATGCGCGCCACCGAGAGTCCTGCGGCTGCGAACAGCAGTGGAAACAGTCCCCACGCGAGACCGTCGTTCAAGTTGTTGACGAGTCCAGCTTGTGAGCACGACGACAAGTTGCGGTCCGACCACGACGTACGGGTGAAGATCTCGCGCGTCGACAACGGTGCCGCAGTCAATGGGGTAGCGCGGCGTTCGATGTCGACGAAGTGGCGAGTCTCACGCACGAAGATCGTCGACAGCCCCAGACCAAGCGCGGCAAACGAGAGTCCGAGGAAGAACGGTTCTGGTCGCAGACCGTATCGATCGGCGATCGCGCCAGTGGCGAGCGCGGTGAGTGCGACTGCGCCGTACCCGGCAGCTTCGTTGAGTCCCATCGCAAGCCCGCGGCGAGACGGCCCGACGAGGTCGATCTTCATGATCACCGTCGTCGACCACGTGAGACCTTGATTGACGCCGAGCAGCACGTTGGCGAACACGATCCACCCCCACGACGGTGCCCAGATGATGAGGAGGGGAATGGGGAGACCGATCAACCAGCCAGCGATCAGCACCGGCTTTCTTCCATATCGATCGCCGAGCGTGCCCGCGAAGAAGTTCGTCGCAGCCTTCACGAGTCCGAACGCGACGATGAACGTGAGCGTGACGGTGAAGCCACTGAGTCCGAAGTCTTTCTCGGCGAGGAGCGGGAGAATCGTGCGCTCTTGACCGATCATGCCGCCAACGAGGCGTTGACCGCGACGAGCAGCGTGAACTGTGCTGCGTTCTCGCGCAGTCCGAGACGTGGTTCGTGAGACGTGGTCATGAAGTGAACGGAAGAGTGATCCGTCCCGTATGTTTAGCGC
>RFNE01000090.1 GCA_009927375.1 Actinomycetota bacterium
GTCACCCCGAGCGTGAGCCTCGTCGGCGACGCACGCACGACACTCAATGCACTGCGTGCACTCGTCACGCCCGGCGCGCCCCGCAATGGAGCCACACGTGCGCAGACCTGGCGCGAGCACTCGCGCAACAAGACCTCGAAGGACTTTGCGCCGTGGCTCGAGGCGATCGAGAGCGCACTCCCCGAGGATGCACTCGTCGCGCTCGACTCCACACAGCTCGGGTACTCCGCGCACTGGTGGCTACCCGCGACTCGGACTCGCTCGTGGCTCGCGCCGTATGGTTTCGGCACACTCGGCTGTGCGTTACCGATGGCGATCGGCGCAGGCGTTGCGGCACCTGATCGACCGGTGCTCGCGATTGCCGGCGATGGCGGTTGGTTGTTCACCGTGGCCGAGATGGCGTCGGCAGTCGACCTGGATGCCAACGTCACGATGATCCTGTGGGACAACCGCGGCTATCAGCAGATTCGTCAATCGTTCGATGATGTCGATGCGCCACGCATGGGCGTCGACGTGTCCTCGCACGACCCACTCACCATCGCCCGCGGATTCGGTTGGTCGGCGCGCGACATCACGTCACCCGACGACCTCACCGATGCACTTCGTGCAACGCTCGGCAAGGGGCTCCACCTCTTGCGCATCTGCGTCGAAGCGCGCTGAGACTCGAGACGAACTACTTCGTTCGGTAGACGACGAAGACCTTGCGCAAGGTCTCGTGCACGGTCCAGGTGCCCTTCCACCCGATCGGGAAGATGCAGCTCGAACCGGCGGTCAACTTCACTGCTTCACCGCCGTCTTCCTGCACGGTCATGGAACCCTTGAGCACGTAAATCACCTCGCCGCGGGTGGTGAACTCCCATCGCGATGCACCCGGCTCACATTCCCAGGTTCCCGACGTCACCGTCTCGTTGTCGAGGAACACCTTGGCGCGGGTCATGATCTCGCCGGTGAGCGGTTCGGCCGACGGCTGACCGAGTGGCTTCTCGGCGAGTTCGGATGCGGGAATGTCGAGTGCGCGAAAGGAAATGGTCATCTCACGAGAGTACCGAACGCACTCGTCAGCCGAGCAGTCGATCACGCACGGCGAGCACCGCTTCGACGGTTGGTGCGTGCGGCGCTCTCGGCGATCGGCGAAGTCGGTGAGCGCGAGCAGACCATTGACCCCGAGCCAACGCATCGGCTCCACTTCCCACTTCTTCGACGTATGCCCGACGAGGAGCGACCGTGTGAGTGGGTCACCGGTGTCGGCGATCTGGTGCGCGAGCGTTCGACCGACGAGGTTCGCCAACGCCACACCGTCACCGACGTAACCCCCTCCGGCGCACAAGCCCGTCGAATGATCGACATTGGCGAACGCGTGCCAGTCGCGTGGAGCACCGACCGGTCCGCCCCAGCGATGCGTGATCTTGGCGTCGGCAACCTGCGGGAAAACCTCTCGCACGGTCTCTTCGAGTTTCCGATGAATTCCTTCGTGCCGATCGAAGCGATCGGCGATCTGGGATCCGAAGTGATACGGCGCACCGCGACCACCGAAGGCGATGCGTCCATCTACGGTTCGCTGGGCGTAGGTGACCATGTTGCGGCCGTCGGCAAAGGTTTCCCGACCCGACCAGCCAAGTGAGTGCCACACGTGGTCGGGCAGGGGCTCGGTTGCAACCATCAACGAGTACAGCGGCACGATGCTTCGCTTCGTCGGCTCCATCTGCGAGGCGAACGACTCGATCGCACGCACGACATAACGCGCACAGATCTCGCCCGACGTCGTCACCACCCTGCCCTGATCGATCAGCGTTGCCGGGGAGTCTTCGAAGATCTCGACACCGCGTGACTCGAGCACTCGAGCGAGACCACGCACGAGATGCCACGGCTG
>RFNE01000338.1 GCA_009927375.1 Actinomycetota bacterium
CTGAAGCTTGACCGGCGTGAGCTCGGTGCAACCCTCTTGTGCAGCTGCCGTCGTGTCGGATGAGCTGTCCGAACCACCGCAAGCTGCGGTGATCAGCGACAACGCAGCCAAGCCCGCAACGGCGAACTTGATACGTGATTTCCTCATTGGTTGTACTCCCCCGAGAACCTGGGTTCTCTACTTACTGTTGTTGTTTGTGGCACCGCCACCCCGAGAGGTGACGTTCTCCAGCACTACGGAGACTATGTAGAACACTAGCCCGAGCAGGCAAGCCCCCAGAACGTAGGCCCAGGCTGCGGCGTTCTTCGAATTGGCGATGTTGCTCGTGATCCGGCTCCCAAGGCCGTTCTGGGAACCACCGAAGTATTCGGACACGAACGCGGTGATCACGGAAGCTGGCGCGGCGATCTTCAATGCGGTGAACAGGTACGGCACCGCATTTGGCACCCGCACCTTGCGCAAGATCTCGAACTCGCTCGCCGCATACGAGCGCATCAACTCCACGTGCGTGCTGCGCACCTGGGTGAGACCCTTTGCCACGTTGACGAGCACGATGAAATACACCACGAGGGTCACCATGAATCGGCGCGGGATCTCACTCGTGATCGAGTACATGTTGTTGAGAACCGCCACCAGCACGAAGATCGGGATTGCGTTCAGCGCAATGGCAAGCGGGGTGATCAACTCACCCAAGAACTTGTAACGGCTGAGCACGAAGCTCATCGCCACACCGAGAACCGTTCCGACGACGAGCCCGACGAGCGCGTTCATTCCCGACACCGAAGCCGCCTCCCAGATTCGTGAGGCATTCGACCAGAACTGCTCGACGATCTTCGATGGCGGCGCAAGGAAGTACGGCTTCAGGTTGAAACCGCGCACGGCGCCTTCCCACAGTCCGAGGAAACCGAGTCCGAAGAGGACCGGTGCGACGATGCGAGAGAGTCGAGCGATCACGTTCAGCGGTCCTCGACTCCGCGCACGGCATTCGATGCGACGTGATCGGCGTGCGATCCACGCAGCGCTTCGCGCACTGCGGTGATGCCCTGGAAGAACTCGTCTGCATTGCGCGTGTCTTCGGTGCGACCCTTGCCCAACTTCACGTCGATGAGATCCGTGATGCGGCCCGGACGTGGCGACATGACCACCACGCGGTGTGACAGATACACGGCCTCCGGAATGGAGTGCGTGACGAAGACGACGGTCGTGCCCGTCTCTGCACAGATCCGCAGGAGCTCACCCTGCATGTACTCGCGGGTCATCTCATCCAATGCACCAAATGGTTCGTCCATCAACAGCAGTGGTGGGTGCGCGGCAAGTGCGCGAGCGATCGCGATGCGCTGCTGCATGCCACCCGACAACTGCCACGGATACAACTCACCGAACTCGGGCAACTTGACGAGCTCGAGCATCTCCTTGGCACGATCACTTCGCTTGTTCTTGTCCCAACCCTTCAACTCGAGCGGGAGCTCGATGTTCTTGGAGACCGTGCGCCAGTCGAACAGACCGGCCTGCTGGAACGCCATGCCGTAGTCCTGATCCAAACGAGCTTGCTGCGAGGGCTTGCCGTTCACTGTGACGGTTCCGTTCGTCGGCTCGAGCAGGTTGGCGATCAGTCGCAACAACGTCGACTTACCGCATCCCGACGGACCGATGAGCGAGACGAACTCACCCTGCTCGACCGTCAAGTTCACGTCAACGAGCGCGTCGACTTGCTTCGGCGTGCCCTGGTTGAAGATCTTGCTGACACCGTTCACCGATACTGCACTCACGTCGTTGTCTCCTTCGGTCGATTCCTCATCAACAACACATCCGAGATGGCCACGAAACCCGCCATCGTGAGACCAAGGGCAGCGGCGCCGAACACTGCGGTGAACACCTTCGCTGGATCACCCGTCGCTTCGCGCGCATACTCGATGATCAAGCGACCAATTCCGCCCTTCAAGCCGGTCGAGATCTCCGCGACGACGACGCCAACGACCGAACCCGATGCGCCGAGCTTGAACGCCGGCACCATGTACGGAACTGCGGCAGGAAAGCGCAACTTGGTGAGCGTCTGGCGCCAGGTCGAGGCATAACTCTCCATCAGCTCAAGGGCTGCAGCCGGGGCACTCGACAGTCCGCGCAACGTGCCGACCGCGATCGGAAAGAACGCCAGGAACGCACCGAGGACCGATGCTGACAGCCAGCGAGGCCAGACGAACGAGCCGATCTCGAGCTTCCCTCCCCACGACACCACGAGTGGCGCGAGCGCAATGAGGGGAACGGTCTGGAAACGACGAGATATGGCAGGAGCCCGCGCTCCACCACCTTGTATCGCGTCATGAGCACGGCAAGTCCGACCCCGATCGATGCGCCGAGGGCGAAGCCGACGACGGACAACCGGAACGAAAACCATGCGCCACTCAGGACGACTACCCAGATCTTTCGGTCACTTCCGCGAACCTCTGGGCGTCCGTACCGCGCAAGCATGTCCCAGATGTGTGGCATCGCGGTGTCGTTCGAACGCGGGAAGATGTTGATCCCGAGCACCTTGCCGCCATCTTCTGGCCCGAGCACTTTGTACAACTCCCACAACACGCCGACGAGGGCAACCGCGAGCACGAACATCGACGTGCGATACGCGGCGCGGCGAACGAACGGGCTCATTGCTTGGCTTTGCCCAGCTCCTGAATTGCAGGGAGGATCTTTTCGCCGTAGGCCTCGAGGGTCTCTTCCTTGCCGTCGTGCTGCAGGTAGATCGCGAACTGATCCACTCCGAGCTCCTTCAGTTCGGTGAGACGGCGAATGTGTTCATTGGTGTCACCAAGGATGCAGAAACGGTCCACGATCTCATCCGGAACGAACGTCGTGTGGCTGTTGCCCGCACGACCGTGCTCGTTGTAGTCGTAGCCCTGGCGACCCTTGATGTAATCGGTGAGCGCCTTGGGCACGTTCGAGTTCTCGCCATAACGCTCGACGATGTCGGCCACGTGGTTGCCCACCATTCCACCGAACCAACGCGTCTGCTCGCGCATGTGCGCGATGTCCTTGCCGACGTACGCCGGAGCCGCGACACAGATCTTCACGGACTTCGGATCGCGTCCCGCGGCCTTCGCAGCGTCGCGCACCGCTCCGATCGTCCACTCAGCGATGCTCAAGTCGGCGAGCTGCAGGATGAACCCGTCGCCCACTTCCCCGGTGAGCGCGAGCGCCTTCGGTCCGTATGCGGCAACCCACACTTCGAGCTCACTCTTGGACGCCCATGGGAACCTGATGGAGGAACCGTTGTAGTCGACCGCACGACCGCATCCGAGTTCGCGAATGACGTGGATGCTCTCACGCAGCGTGGCGAGGGTCGTCGGCTTGCCGTTCGTGACGCGCACTGCCGAGTCACCACGACCGATGCCGCACACGGTGCGGTTGCCGAACATCTCATTCAGCGTCGCGTACGTACTTGCGGTCACGGTCCAGTCGCGCGTGGCAGGATTCGTCACCATCGGTCCGACGACCACGTTGCGCGTCTCGGCCAAGATCTGGCTGTAGATCACGTACGGCTCCTGCCACAGGATGTGACTGTCGAAGGTCCACACGTGTGAGAACCCGTACATGTCGGCCTTCTTGGCGAGGTCGACCACGCGCGCCGATGGCGGGGTCGTCTGCAGTACTACGCCGATGTCCATCTGTCCCCCTGTAGTCGACTAGCGGTTCTGTGGGAACCCGAGGTTGACCGACGACGTGCGCGGGTCTGGCCAGCGCGACGTGACGACCTTGCCACGGGTGAAGAAGTTGACACCTTCGGGACCGTACATGTGCTGGTCACCGAAGAGCGACGCTTTCCATCCACCGAAGGAGTAGTACGACACCGGTACGGGGATCGGCACGTTGATGCCGACCATGCCGACCTGCACGTCGAACTGGAACTGTCGAGCGACACCACCATCGCGCGTGAAGATCGCAGTGCCATTGCCGAACTGGTTGGCATTGATCGTCGCGAGGCCCTCGTCGTAGCTCTTCACTCGCATCACCGACAGCACTGGTCCGAAGATCTCTTCGTCGTAGCACTTCATGCCCGGCTTCACGTTGTCGATGAGGCTCGGGTTCAAGAAAAAGCCCTGGTCCTTGGCCTTGTCGGTGCCGTCGATGACGACGGTTGCACCTTCGGCAGTCGCGTTGGAGACGTAACCCGCAACCTTGTCGCGGTGCTCGCGGCTGATCAACGGACCCATCTCACTCGACGGATCGGTTCCCGGACCAACCTTGATGTTCGGAACGCGGGTCTTGATCTTGTCGACGAGCGCATCGGCAACGGTGTCCACTGCGAGCACGACGGACACCGCCATGCAGCGCTCACCAGCCGAGCCATATGCCGCGCTGACTGCCGCGTCGGCAGCCATGTCGAGGTCGGCATCCGGCAGAACCAGCATGTGGTTCTTCGCGCCACCGAGGGCCTGCACACGCTTGCCGTTCTTGGTGCCGGTCTCGTACACGTACTTGGCGATCGGCGTCGAGCCGACGAACGAAACTGCCTGGATGTCTGGGTGGTTGAGGATGCGATCCACGGCCACCTTGTCGCCGTGCAGCACGTTGAACACACCATCGGGCAGTCCAGCCTGACGAAGGAGGTCGGCGATGAACATCGACGCCGATGGATCCTTCTCGCTCGGCTTCAACACGAAGGTGTTTCCGCACATGATCGCGTTGGCGAACATCCACATCGGAACCATCGCCGGGAAGTTGAACGGCGTGATGCCGGCGACGACGCCGAGCGGCTGACGGATGCTGTACACGTCGACACCACCCGAGGCCTGCTCAGAGTAGCCACCCTTCAACAGCGCGGGAATGCCGCAGGCGAACTCGAGGTTCTCGAGACCGCGTGCCAATTCACCAGCTGCATCCGACGGCACCTTGCCGTGCTCGAGCGAGACGATGTTGGCGAGTTCCTTGCGGTTCGCATCGACGAGCTCGCGCATCCGGAACATGACCTCTGCGCGCTTCGAGAGGTTCGAGGAACGCCACGTGGCGAACGCCGTCTTGGCGGCTGCGACGACCGCATCCACCTCGGCGACCGAGGCGAGGTCGACCTCTGCCTGCTGCTCGCCCGTCGCCGGGTTGAACACCTTGCCGGTGTTGCCTGACGTGCCCTTGACGACCTTGTTGTTGACCCAGTGACTGATGCGTTCCATGTCGGTTCCTTGTCTCTTCGTGTCTTAGTTGAGGTATTGGCAGAGACCACGCTTGATGAACTTGCCGTGGCCCTTCTTGCCGGTGAACTTGTCGTTTTCGATCACGATCGAGCCACGCGAGAGCACGGTGTCGACCTTGCCGTCGACCACGAACCCTTCCCACGAGGAGTGGTCCATGTTCATGTGGTGCTTGTCGTTGATACCGATCTTGGTCTTCGTGTTCGGATCCCACACGAGGATGTCGGCGTCCGAACCTGGGGCGATGATCCCCTTCTTCGGATACATGCCGAACATGCGCGCCGGTGACGTGCTGCACGTCTCCACCCAACGCTCGAGCGAGATTCGCCCTGCACGACACCCTGATAGATGAGTTCCATGCGGTGCTCGACACCACCCATGCCGTTCGGAATCTTGGAGAAGTTACCGATACCAAGTTCCTTCTGGTCCTTCATGCAGAACGGGCAGTGGTCGGTCGACACGACGGCCAGTTCGTTCAT
>RFNE01000130.1 GCA_009927375.1 Actinomycetota bacterium
TGGTAGAGCGCCGGTCTCCAAAACCGATGGTCGGGGGTTCAAGTCCCTCCTGCCCTGCAAATGCGCGGTTTGCCCCCGATGGGGCACTCGGCACCACCGATAGGCTGGAGAGCCGTTATGTCCATGGATCTCAACCGTCAGCAGAAGCGCGCCATGAAGAAGATGGGCGCCGTCAACGACCAGGGTGCGCCGATTCGTCAGGCGCGCCCGACCGTTGCTGCCCAGGTGCGAAAGGAGCGGGTGAGCCCCGCCCAATATGTGCGCGAGGTTCGCGATGAGATGCGCAAGGTGGCATGGCCACGCTGGCCAGAAGTCCGCCGCTACGCCATCATCGTGCTCGTGACCGTCGTGATTATCACGGCGTACGTGGGTGGATTGGACGCAGTCTTTGGCATACTTTCTGGCTGGCTTTACAAGGATTGATCGGCCCATTTCATGACTGACGACACCACCATTACCCACGACGAGACCACAGAGGCTGGCTCCGTCGCGCCCGATCAGACCTTCGATCTCACCGACGGTGAAGAATTCGAAGAGGAGATCATCGATCGCCCGTGGCTGCGCCCCGGTCAGTGGTACGTCGTGCACTCGCAGTCTGGTTATGAGGCGAAGGTGCAGTTGAACATGCACTCGCGCATCCAGTCCATGCACATGGAGGATCGCATCTACGAGATCGTCATCCCGATGGAGGACGTCGTCGAGTTCAAGGCCGGTCGCAAGCAGACCGTGAAGAAGAAGGTGTTCCCCGGTTACATCCTCGTGCGTTGCGAGATGGACGATGACACCTGGTTCTGCATTCGCAACACCCCAGGCGTGACCGGTTTCGTCGGTCAGAGCCAGAAGGGTCAAAAGCCGACGCCGTTGTCGCGTCGTGAGGTCGAGACGTTCCTCACCGCCAAGGGTGACGGTCAGGAAGCACCGAAGCGCAAGGCACCGAAGCTCGAGTACGAAGTGGGCGAGGGCGTGCGCGTGAAGGAAGGCCCGTTCGCCGACTTCTCCGGCCAGGTCGCCGAGATCAACGCGGACCACATGAAGTTGAAGGTCCTCGTCAACATCTTCGGTCGCGAGACGCTGGTCGAGATGGACTTCAGCCAGGTCGCCAAGCTCTAACACATCCGATTTCAACAAGGAAAGAACACTTCTCATGGCAAAGAAAGACGTCGCAGCAGTCGTCAAGATTCAGATCCCGGCGGGCAAGGCAACGCCTGCACCGCCAGTCGGTACCGCACTCGGACCGCACGGCATCCAGATCATGGACTTCGTCAAGCAGTACAACGCCGCCACCGAGGCCCAGACCGGCACGATCATTCCTGTCGAGATCACGATCTTCGAGGACCGCAGCTTTTCGTTCATCCTGAAGACCCCGCCGACGCCGGTGCTCTTGCGCCAGAAGGCAGGTCTCGAGAAGGCCGCGAAGAACCCGGGCAAGGAAGTTGCCGGCAGCGTGACCGACAAGGACATCGAGGAAGTCGCCAAGATCAAGATGCCAGACCTGAATGCCAACGACCTTGAGGCTGCAAAGCAGCAGGTCCGCGGCACGGCCCGCTCCATGGGCCTCACCGTCGTCGGCTGAACGAGGCGAGTGGCGACCGACTCGCGTCGGTAGCCTGACCAACCACAACACGTCGACGTCGGGATTACCTCGCCCGAGCGACACACACATGAGGGAGGCTTTATGCCACAGGGAAAGAAGTACAAGGCAGCGGTAGCAACGTACGACGTCGAGTCGTTCTTCGAGCCGCAGGCAGCGCTCGCCAAGGTGAAGTCGATGGCGACCGCAAAGTTCGACGAGACGATCGAACTCGCAGTTCGACTCGGACTCGACCCCCGCAAGGCCGACCAGGCCGTTCGCGGCACCGTCGCGTTGCCGAGCGGCACGGGCAAGACCGTCCGCGTCGCAGTGTTCGCAGCTGGTGAGGCAGCAGAAGCAGCGCGTGCAGCAGGCGCCGACATCGTCGGAACCGACGAACTCGCAGCAGAGATCGAGAAGGGCAAGATGGACTTCGACATCGCGATCGCAACTCCGGACCTCATGCCGATGGTCGGAAAGCTCGGTCGCGCACTCGGACCACGTGGACTCATGCCGAACCCGAAGACCGGAACCGTGACCAACGACGTCGGTCGCGCAGTGTCGGAGTTCAAGGGCGGAAAGGTCGAGTACCGCACCGATCGCTACGGCAACGTGCAGGTCCGATCGGCAAGGCCAGCTTCGACCAGGCTGCGCTCGAGGCCAACTTCAACGCGGTGATGGACGAGCTGCAGCGCGCCCGTCCCGCCTCGGCCAAGGGCCGCTACATCAAGAAGGTCAACCTTTCTTCGACGATGGGCCCAGGCGTCAAGGTCTCCGTCGACCAGTACTAGTTCTCCGGTCGGGGAGTCGGGTTGCGACGCCGTCGTCGCCCGATAGCCTGACCGTCACATAACAGCCAACTCACCACGGTGAGGGTTGCTCGCCACAGACCTTTGGTCCTTCGGGATAACGGAACCCAGTTCCACCAAACGAGGCGGATTCTTCGGGAGCGCGACTCAGGGTCGCAGCGCTTGGAGCGTTCGGTCGGTGTCGAGCGCTCGCGCCACCAGAACTCACACAGCAACAAAGGCCAATCATGACAGCAACAGTTAGCGCAGAAAAGGCAGCAGTCGTCGCAGAAGTGCGCGCCAAGCTCGCCGAGTCCACTGCAGCGTTGATCACCGAGTACCGCGGAATGACCGTGGGCTCGCTCGCATCCCTGCGTCGTGCATTGCGCGCGCACGGCGCCGAGTACAAGGTGTACAAGAACACCCTCGCCCGTTTCGGTGCGAAGGAAGCCGGATACGACGGCCTGTCCGACATGCTCGTCGGCCCGACCGCCATCACCTTCATCAAGGGTGATGCTTCAGGTGTCGCCAAAGCCCTCCGCGACCACGCCAAGGAGAACCCGTTGTTGGTGCTCAAGGGCGGCGTGATCGGCGGCAAGACCGTGTCGGCAGCAGACGTGAAGGCGTTGGCCGACCTCCCATCGCGCGAAGTGCTCCTCGCACAGATCGCGGGCATGTTGCAGGCACCGCTCAACAAGACGGCGAACCTGCTGCAGGCACCAATGCGCAAGGCGGCCTATGGCCTCAAGGCGCTCATCGAATCGAAGGACGCGGCGTAACCGTCGAGTTCACGAACCCAGACCACCAACAAGATCACACAGAAAACAGGAGAAAAAGAAATGGCACTCACCAAAGACCAGATCCTCGACGGCATCGCAGAATTGACCGTCATCGAGTTGAAGGAACTCTTGGACGCGTTCGAAGAGAAGTTCGGCGTGACCGCGGCAGCACCAGTTGCAGTCGCCGCAGTCGGTGGAGCAGCAGGTGGCGCAGCCCCAGCAGCAGAGGCCGAGAAGGACGAGTTCTCCGTCATCCTGAAGGACGGCGGCGCCCAGAAGATTCAGGTCATCAAGGTCGTGCGCGAGCTCACCAGCCTGGGTCTCAAGGAAGCCAAGGACCTCGTCGATGGCGCTCCGAAGCCGGTGCTCGAGAAGGCCAGCAAGGACGACGCCGCCAAGGCGAAGGCCAAGCTCGAAGAGGCCGGCGCCACCGTCGAGTTGGCATAACGCGAACTATCGGGGTCTGACCCTCGGGCTTCGGCCCGGGGGTCGACACCAAACCACAACTGGCCAGGTTGAAGCCGCAAAAGCGGCGGTAGCCTAGTCCGTTGCCGTGCGTCGCCCCCTGAACCTCCCCAACAGGATGTTCATTTGGCGCGTCGAATCGTATTCACCGCTTCTCGATCAGGAGTAATTCAGTGGCCTCACGTGCGTCTGCACGCGAACGGTATTCGTTCGCGACCCTTTCCGAATCCCTCGAACTTCCGGACCTCATCGCGGTACAACGCGACAGTTTCGAGTGGTTCCTGAAGGACGGACTCAAGGAAGCCTTCGAAGACATCTCGCCGATCAAGGGTTTCTCCGACGACCTGCAGCTCGAACTCGAGTTCGACCCAGAGGACGAGGATCTCTGCCCGAAGCCGAAGTTCACCGTCGCAGAGTGTCGCGAGCGCGACATGACGTATGCGTCGCCGGTGTTCGTGCGCGCACGTTTCTTGAACAAGCCAACCGGTGAAATCAAGGAACAGGTCGTCTTCATGGGCGACTTCCCGAAGATGACCGAGAAGGGCACCTTCATCATCAACGGCACCGAGCGCGTCGTCGTGTCGCAGCTCGTCCGTTCGCCTGGCGTCATCTTCGAACCGGGTGAGCGTTACCGCTTGCGCAATCTCTCCAAGCACCAGCTCGTGAAGGGCACCATCCACCCGTACCGCGGTGAGTGGTTGGAGTTCGACGTCGAGCAGAAGCCGGGTAAGGACGTGACCGCGGGAACCCGCGTCGCACGCAAGCGTCGCCTCGGCATCTTCACCCTGCTGCGCGCACTCGGCTACGGCGAGGACCACGCACCAGGTTTCCTCGATCGATTCGTCGCCTACTTCGACTTCCTCGAGGGTCAGTGGGAAAAGGAGCGCTCCGTCGCGGTCACTCGCGAAGAAGCACTCGTCGAGATCTACAAGCGTGCGCGTCCGGGTGAGCCACCAAACGTCGAGTCGGCTCGCGCGTACTTCGAAGGTGCGTTCTTCGAGAGCCGTCGCTACGACCTCTCGCGCGTCGGTCGCTACAAGCTGAACCGCAAGCTCGGAGCAGAGATCGAAAAGATCGGTCAGTTGTTCGGTCTGAAGAACGGCACCGAACTCGGTCAGCTCGATGTTCCGACCGAAGGTCAAGACGTCCTCAGCCGTTGCGAAGTGTTGGCGACGATCACGTATCTGTTGCACCTCGTCAAGCAGGAGCCGGGTTACCGA
>RFNE01000127.1 GCA_009927375.1 Actinomycetota bacterium
CACTTCTCGCACTACGGCCGTATGTGCCCGATCGAGACGCCGGAAGGTCCGAACATCGGTCTGATCGGTGCGTTGTCGACCTATGCACGAGTCAATCCATTCGGATTCATCGAGAGCCCGTACCGCCGCGTGCGCAACGGCAAGGTGACGAACGAGATCGTCTACATGCCGGCCGACGAAGAAGAGAACTACGTCGTCGCCCAGGCGAACACGCCGTTGAACGCAGACGGCAGCTTCGTCGAGGAGCGCGTCTTGGTGCGTCGCTCACCACAGGCCGCGAGCTTGGACGACCTGAAGAAGATGCTCGAAGCCGAGAGCTTCTTCGGTTCGACCACCGACATCGCGTATGTCGCACCAGAGGAAGTGGACTTCGTCGACGTGTCGCCGAAGCAGATCATCTCGGTTGCAACCGCGTTGATTCCGTTCCTCGAGCACGACGACGCCAACCGCGCACTCATGGGTGCGAACATGCAGCGTCAGGCCGTTCCGCTTCTGCGCGCTGAGGCGCCATACATCGGCACCGGCATCGAGTTGCGTGCAGCACGTGACGGTGCGGACCTGATCCTTGCCAAGGACTCGGGCACCGTCACCTCCGTGAGCGGCGACACGATCGTCGTTGCTTACGACAACCTGAAGAAGAGCGAGGGCGAGCACAAGCTGTTCAAGTTCCGCCGCTCCAACCAGGACACCTGCATCAACCACGTGGTGCGCGTGAAGGAAGGCCAGAAGGTGCAGAAGGGTGATCTCCTCGCCGACGGCCCGTCGACGGATCAGGGCGAGCTCGCGCTCGGCAAGAACCTGCTCGTCGCGTTCATGCCGTGGGAGGGTTACAACTTCGAAGACGCGATCATCCTCTCCGAGCGACTCGTGAAGGAAGACGTCCTCACCTCGATCCACATCAAGGAATACGAGGTCGACGCCCGCGACACGAAGCTCGGACCGGAAGAAATCACCCGCGACATCCCGAACCTGTCGGACGACATCCTCGCCGACTTGGACGACCGCGGCATCATCCGCGTCGGTGCCGAAGTCGGTCCTGGTGACGTCCTCGTCGGCAAGGTCACCCCGAAGGGTGAGACCGAACTGACGCCAGAAGAGCGTCTGTTGCGCGCGATCTTCGGTGAGAAGGCTCGCGAAGTTCGCGACACCTCGCTCAAGGTTCCGCACGGTGAGAGCGGCAAGGTCATCGACGTCAAGGTGCTGTCCCGCGATCCGGGCGACCGCGAAGCCGGCGACGAACTGCCGCCGGGCGTGAACCAGCTCGTGCGGATCTACGTCGCACAGAAGCGCAAGATCAGCGTCGGTGACAAGCTCGCCGGACGTCACGGCAACAAGGGTGTCATCTCCAAGATCCTGCCGATCGAGGACATGCCATACCTCGAAGATGGCACTCCGGTCGACATCATCTTGAACCCGCTCGGCGTGCCGAGCCGTATGAACATCGGTCAGGTGCTCGAGGCTCACCTCGGATACTGCGCGCGATGGGGTTGGGACGACAAGAAGAACTCCAAGCACGTCGGCGCTGCGCCGATCCGTGGCACCGAGTCCAAGACCCGCATCAACACGACGCCGTCGACGTTCATCGCGACGCCGGTGTTCGACGGTGCGCACTGGGACGAAGAGGACAAGGCCGGCCCGCACCCGACGATCCAGTCGATGCTCGAGAACCTCACGCCTGAGTCGACCGATGGCATTCGCCTCGTCGGTCGCGACGGCAAGGCTCGTCTGCGCAACGGTCGCACCGGTGAGTACTACGACAACCCGATCATGGTCGGCTTCATGTACATCCTGAAGCTGTCGCACCTCGTGGACGACAAGATCCACGCGCGTTCGACCGGCCCATACAGCATGATCACCCAGCAGCCGCTCGGTGGTAAGGCACAGTTCGGTGGTCAGCGCTTCGGTGAAATGGAAGTGTGGGCTCTCGAGGCCTACGGCGCCGCGTACTGCTTGCAGGAACTGCTCACGATCAAGTCCGACGACGTGCTCGGTCGCGTGCGCGTCTACGAGGCGATCGTCAAGGGTGAGAACATCCCCGAGCCGGGCATCCCGGAGAGCTTCAAGGTGTTGATGAAGGAAATGCAGGCGCTGTGCCTGGACGTGGAAGTCATCTCGAACGAGGGCAAGAACATCGAACTTGCCGACTTGGACGAGGACGTCTTCCGCGCCACCCAGGAACTCGGCGTCGACATCTCGCGTCCGGAGCGCGGCAGCGATGCCGACGACCGTGAGCGCGAGCGCCGTCGCGAACGGGCCTTCTGACCACCCCTATCCACACGATTTGCCGCTGACTGACTAACGAGAAGAGGAACGAGACATGTCCGACGTAACGACGGAAATCCAGAAGAAGGTAGACGTCAACAGCTTCGAGCAGCTGCGCATTGGTTTGGCCACCGCGGATGACATCCGCAACTGGTCGCGCGGTGAGGTGAAGAAGCCCGAGACGATCAACTACCGCACCTTGCGTCCAGAGCGCGACGGTCTCTTCTGTGAAAAGACCTTCGGTCCGACCCGCGACTGGGAGTGCTACTGCGGCAAGTACAAGCGCGTGCGCTTCAAGGGCATCATCTGCGAAAAGTGTGGTGTCGAAGTCACCCGTTCCAAGGTTCGTCGTGAGCGCATGGGCCACATCGAGCTCGCCGCTCCCGTCGTGCACATCTGGTATCTGCGCGGAACCCGTTCCTGGCTCGCATACCTCCTCGGTGGTCTCGAGCCACGCGATGAGATCAAGGCCAAGCAGCTGGAGAAGGTCATCTACTTCGCCGCCTGGTTGGTGTCGAGCGTGGACGAGGACAAGCGCCACGACGACATGCCGGTGCTCGAGCAGGAAAAGCTCGAGGATCGCGAACTGTTGATCCGTCAGCGCGAGAAGGACTTGAAGCAGCGTCAGAAGGACGCCGAGGCCGAACTCAAGGAGCTGGAGAAGTCCGGCGCCAAGGAGTCCGACATCAAGGCCCGCCAGAAGCTGATCGACAAGGACCTGACCGGCATCAACGAGCGTACACGAAGGAGATCGACCTCCTCGATCGCGCCTTCGACACGTTCTTGAAGATGCACTCGCGCATGATCGTCGAGGACGAGGAATTGTGGCGCGAGATCAAGGATCGTTACGCCGACTACTTCGTCGGTGGCACCGGTGCAGAGGCGATCAAGTCGCTCATCGACACGATCGACTTCGTCGCCGAAGAAGAGATCCTGCGTGACGCGATCGCCAACGGCGTGAACGGCAAGGCTCTGAGCACCCAGCGCAAGCAGAAGGCGATCAAGCGCCTGAAGATCATCGCGTCGTTCAACCGTCGCGACGAGTCGGGCCGCTTGGTGAACAACCCGAAGGCCATGGTGCTGGACGTCATTCCGGTCATCCCGCCGGA
>RFNE01000243.1 GCA_009927375.1 Actinomycetota bacterium
CGCTTCTCCGACTCGTATTCGATGTGCGCGATCGAGATCGTGATACCACGAGCCTTCTCTTCCGGCGCCTTGTCGATCTGGTCGAACGGGGTGACCTCGGCGAGGCCCTTGGCTGCAAGGGTCGTCGAGATTGCTGCCGTCAACGTGGTCTTACCGTGGTCGATGTGACCCATGGTGCCGATGTTGACGTGTGGCTTGTTGCGCTCAAACTTTGCCTTTGACATTGCTGCTCCTTATTTCTTTCTTTCCTTGATCCTGTTGGTTGAAACTTGTGTCTTGCCGATAACTCGTGTCGGCTATTCGCCGCGCACTCGCTTGATGATTTCCTGGGCGATCACCTCGGGGACCTGCTGATAGCTATGGAACTGCATCGTGTAAGTTGCACGACCCTGAGTGCGCGAACGCAGGTCTGTACTGTATCCGAACATTTCCGAAAGTGGCACCTGCGCCCTGATGTTTTGGGCGTTTCCGTTGGCTTCCATGCCC
The DNA here is from genome assembly GCA_009927375.1 of Actinomycetota bacterium. Taxonomy (GTDB): domain Bacteria; phylum Actinomycetota; class Acidimicrobiia; order Acidimicrobiales; family Ilumatobacteraceae; genus UBA3006. The sequence continues at coordinate 487 of RFNE01000243.1, forward strand.
TCGATGCGACCACGGCGGCTGGAGAGGTCACCCATCACGTCACCCATGTAGTCGTCCGGGGTCACGACTTCGACGGCCATGATCGGCTCGAGGATGATCGGACCGGCCATGCCTGCGGCCTTGCGGAACGCCATCTGACCGGCGACCTTGAACGCCATTTCGCTCGAGTCAACGTCGTGGTACTGACCATCGACGAGCGAGACCTTCACGTCCACCGTCGGGTAACCGGCGAGCACGCCGTTGTCGAGCGCGCTCTGGATGCCCTGGTTGGTCGGCTGGATGTACTCACGAGGAATGCGTCCACCGGTGATCTCGTCTTCGAAGATGTAGCCGTTGCCCACGCCGCTCGGCTCGACCGTGATCTTGACGACGGCGAACTGACCCGAACCACCCGACTGCTTGATGTGGCGGTACTCGACGCTCTCGACCTTCTTGGTGACCGTCTCGCGGTAGGCCACCTGTGGCTTACCGACGGTGGCGTCGACGCCGAACTCGCGCTGCATGCGGTCGACGAGGATCTCCAAGTGCAACTCACCCATTCCCGAGATCACCGTCTGGGCGGTCTCTTCGTCGGTGCGCACGCGGAAGGTCGGGTCTTCGTCCGACAATGACTTGAGGGCCTTGCCGAGCTTGTCCTGGTCGGCCTTGGTCTTCGGCTCGATGGCGACGTGGATGACCGGCTCGGGGAACTCCATCTTTTCCAAGATGATCGGGTTGCTGCGATCGCACAGCGTGTCACCCGTGGTCACTTCCTTGAAGCCGAGACCTGCGACGATGTCGCCTGCGAGTGCGGTGTCGATGTCCTCGCGCTGGTTCGCGTGCATCAACAGCAGTCGGCCGATGCGCTCGCGCTTTTCCTTCGTCGAGTTGTACACCTCGTCACCCTTGGAGATCGCTCCCGAGTAGACGCGGAAGTAGGTGAGGCGACCGAACGGGTCGGACACGATCTTGAATGCGAGTGCGGAGAACGGTGCCTTCTCATCGGCGTCACGAGTGATGACGTCCTCGGTGTCGGGCTTGACGCCAGACGCAGCCGGAATGTCGAGCGGGCTCGGCATGTAGTCGACGACGGCATCCAGCATCTGCTGCACGCCCTTGTTCTTGAACGCCGAACCACAGAGGATGGGCACGAAGGAGAACGAGAGCGTTCCCTTGCGGATCGCCGTGCGCAGGTCGGCCTCGTCGAGGTCACCCGTCTCGAGATACTTCTCCATCAGCTCTTCGTCTTCGCCAGCGACGAGCTCGAGCAATTCCGAGCGGTACTGCTTGGCCTTGTCGACGTACTCGGCCGGGATGTCGATGTCGGAGTACTTGGAGTCCTTCTCGTCGCCGTCCCACACGGTGGCCTTCATCTTGACGATGTCGATGATGCCCTTGTAGTCGGCCTCGGCGCCGTAGGCAGCTGCACGACGGCCGGCACCGCCTGCAGGCGGTCCTTGATCATGTCGAGGGTGCGGTAGAAGTTCGCGCCGGTGCGGTCCATCTTGTTGATGAAGCACATACGCGGCACGCGGTACTTGTTGGCCTGGCGCCACACGGTCTCGGTCTGCGGCTC
>RFNE01000160.1 GCA_009927375.1 Actinomycetota bacterium
ACTGTCGGTCGAGGCTCAGGCCGAGGCACGCGTGCTCATGTTGAGCGCGAACAACATCTTGTCGCCGGCATCGGGTCGCCCGATCGTGACGCCGTCGCAGGACCTCGTCATCGGTGGCTTCTATCTCACCGAGGCCTTCGCTGGTCGCAAGGGTGAGGGCCAGGTCTTCCGCCACGTGTACCAAGTGGTGCGCGCGCTGGACGACAAGGAGATCGACCTCCACGCCAAGATCAAGCTCGCCGAGCGCAACTCGTCCGGCGCGACGATCTACACCGAGACCACCGCTGGTCGCCTGATGTTCGAAGAGTGCCTGCCCGCAGGCTTCGTCGAGCGTTTCGGTCACATCACCGAGTCGCTGAAGAAGCGCGAGTTCGGCGTGATCGTGGAGCGTTTGAGCGACAACTTCACCAAGGCCGAGATCGCCAACGCACTCGATGCCATCAAGGACCTCTGCTACCGCTTCGCGACGCAGTCGGGCCTCACGGTGTCGGTCGACGACGTGAAGACCCCGAAGGACAAGCGCGCCATTCTCGATCGTCACGAGAAGGATGCGGAAAAGGTCGAGGGTCAGTACCGCCGCGGCATCATCACCGACGGCGAGCGCCGTCAGCAGGAAGTGCGCATCTGGACCGAGGCGACCGCCGAGGTGCAGAAGGCGATGGCCGACGAGTTCAAGGCTCAGGAACTGAACCCGATCGACATGATGATCTCCTCGGGAGCCCGCGGAAACATCACGCAGATGCGTCAGATCGCCGGTATGCGCGGACTCGTGGCCAACCCTCGCGGTGACATGATTCCTCGTCCGATCAAGAGCAACTTCCGTGAAGGCCTCGAGTCACTCGAGTACTTCATTCAGACGCCGGGTACGCGCAAGGGTCTCGTCGACACCGCGTTGCGTACCGCCGACTCGGGTTACCTGACCCGCCGTCTGCACGACGTCGCCCAGGAGTTGATCGTTCGTGAGGACGACTGTGGCACCACGCTCGGCATCTGGGTGGAAAACGTCCAGCCCGACACCGCCAACACCAAGGCATACCTCGAGACCAAGTTGTTCGGTCGTGCATTGCTGAACGACGTCGAACTCGCCGACGGCACCGTGCTCGCCAAGAACACGATCCTCGGTGACGCCGAAGTCGACACGCTGCGTGACGACACCAAGGTCAACCGCGTGCGCGTGCGCTCGGTGCTCACGTGCGACGCCGAAGTCGGCGTGTGCGCGCTGTGCTACGGACGTTCGCTCGCCACCGGTAGCTCGATCGAGTTGGGTGAGGCCGTCGGCGTGATCGCGGCACAGTCCATCGGTGAGCCGGGAACCCAGCTCACGATGCGTACCTTCCACACCGGTGGTGTTGCAGGTAAGGACATCGCAGGTGGTTTGCCACGCGTCGTGGAATTGTTCGAGGCTCGCAACCCACGAGGTTCAGCTCGTCTCGCTCGTGCAACGGGCGTCGTGCGCATCCTCGAGGACGAGGGCAAGGGCATTCCGATCCACGTCATCGACGACCAGGGTGTCGAGCACGAGACGATGTTGCCGACCGGCAGCCGTCCGATCGTCACCGATGGTCAGAACATCACGGCAGGAGATCGCATCACCGAGGGTCCACTCGATCCGAAGGAATTGATGGAGATCAAGGGACCGCGCGAAACCCAGGTGTACCTCGTCGAAGAGGTGCAGAAGGTGTATCGCGACCAGGGTGTGTCGATCCACGACAAGCACATCGAACTCATCGTGCGTCAGATGACGCGCCGAGTCGGCGTGCAGGAGCCGGGTGACACCCAGTTCCTCCCGGGTGAGCGTGCCGATGCCAAGGTGTTCCGCGACACCAACCGTTCGATGGTCGAGCAGGGCAAGCGCCCCGCCGAAGGTCGCCCGGAGTTGATGGGAATCACCAAGGCCTCGCTCGCCACCGAGTCGTGGCTGTCGGCAGCCTCGTTCCAGGAGACGACCCGCGTCCTCACCGAAGCCGCAATCGACGGCAGGGGAGACAACCTGGTCGGCCTCAAGGAGAACATCATCATCGGCAAGCTGATCCCGGCAGGCTCGGGCATGGACCGCTACAACGCGTTCGATGTCTCGGCTCCGGACTACGTGCCGATGGCCTACTACTCGAGCGACGACGAGGAAGACCCCGCCGCGTTCCTGGCTGGTCTGCACGGAACGTACGTGTCCGATGCGACCGACGGGGGCTCGGAAGTCGCTCAATAGAGGGGATTCGCGGGCTCTAGAAACCGCTTGGTTACGGGCTGGCAGGTTGCCGTTCGGCGACTGCCAGCCGTAGCATTTCCTCTCCGTTGTCCCGTGTGCCGACTCGTTCGGCAAACGTGATGTCACCAGTACGAAAGCAACAGCAAAGGTAACCGCGTGCCCACAATTCAACAGTTGATTCGACAAGGTCGCAGCACCAAGTCGTCGAAGACCAAGACGCCGGCCCTCAAGGGCTCGCCGCAGCGTCGCGGTGTGTGCACGCGCGTGTTCACGACGACCCCGAAGAAGCCGAACTCCGCGTTGCGCAAGGTCGCGCGTGTTCGCCTCACCTCCGGCGTCGAAGTCACGGCCTACATCCCTGGTGAAGGACACAACCTGCAGGAACACTCGATCGTGTTGGTGCGCGGTGGACGCGTGCGCGACCTGCCGGGCGTTCGTTACAAGATCATTCGTGGCGCACTCGATGCCGCAGGTGTGAAGGATCGCAAGCAAGCTCGCAGCCGTTACGGCGCCAAGAAGAAGTAGGGAAGCACCTCATGTCACGCAAAGGACCCGCCACCCGTCGCGAAATGTCGCCGGACCCCGTGTATCGCTCACTGCTCGTCACCCAGATCGTGAACAAGGTGATGCTGCACGGCAAGAAGAGCACCGCAGAGACGATCGTCTACGACGCGATGAAGATGGTGGAGACGAAGACCGGTTCAGAGGGTCTCACCACCGTGAAGCGCGCGGTCGACAACGTGAAGCCACCACTCGAGGTGCGCAGCCGCCGCGTCGGTGGCGCCACCTATCAGGTGCCGGTCGAGGTTCGCCCTCGCCGTGCGACGACGCTCGCGATTCGTTGGATCGTGGAGAACGCCCGCGATCGACGCGAAAAGACCATGGCCGAGTGTCTCGCAAACGAGATCCTCGACGCCTCGAACGGTCTCGGAGCCTCGATGAAGAAGCGTGACGACATGCAGAAGATGGCCGAGTCGAACAAGGCCTTTGCTCACTACCGCTGGTAGTAGCCACGAGATCAGGAAAGACACCCCCACATGGCAACCCGTGAGTACCCACTAGAGCGTTATCGCAACATCGGCATCATGGCCCACATCGATGCGGGCAAGACGACCACCACCGAGCGCGTGCTCTACTACACGGGCAAGACCTACAAGATCGGTGAAGTGCACGAGGGTGGCGCGGTCATGGACCACATGGTCCAGGAACAAGAGCGCGGCATCACCATCACCTCGGCAGCAACGACCGCGTTCTGGCGCGACCATCGCATCAACATCATCGACACCCCGGGCCACGTGGACTTCACCATCGAAGTGGAGCGCTCACTGCGCGTCCTCGACGGCGCGGTTGCCGTGTTCGACTCGGTGGCAGGCGTC
>RFNE01000334.1 GCA_009927375.1 Actinomycetota bacterium
TACATGACCAGTCGACCTTGACGAGCACGTCGCCGTCACCGAGCGAGTCGACCGAGACGTCGTCAATTCGCCTCGTCCAGACGTCGTTCACTTTGCCGACGAGTAGTGCGCGGACGGTCGTTGTCATGGTTGTGCCTTTCGTGTGGTCGCGTCGCCTCAGGCGACAGCCTTCAAGATTCGCTGGCGTGCGTTATCGCCCGTGTGCACCTTGGTGCCCCTGGCGAACCAATGCTCGTCGTGGTGATCGAAGAGAAAGTTCATCGTCGCGTCCACGTCGCTTCGCCCGCGCAAGATGTGCGCTTCGTACACACAGACATTCCACGCGGCGTGCGCGCCGACGGCGGCAGCAGATTCGGACACAAGTTCCTTCCAGCGAGTTTCGAACTCGATCAATGAGTCCGGGTTGGATACGTACGACATGACACTTGACGTCTCACCGAAGACGAGTCCGATGTTTTTGCCCTCGATGTCGGTCACGATGCGGTTGAGTTCACGGTCGAGCAATGCGGAAATCTTGTCCGGGTCATACTCCTTCATCGACTCGCGATGCAGGCGAATGTCGTGCGTGCACGGCTTGGACTGCTTCGGTGCATGCTGACCACGTCCACACACCCACACCTCCGCGGTCTCACCAGTCTCTTCGCGAATCACGTCGATCGGGGGCGCCGCGGAGCCGTCGACGACGAGGAGAACGTGGCGTGAAGCCGGGCGAAGCGTGCGGCGAATGAGTGCGATCGGATCGACGTCGAATGCCGCTGCGAGCGCAGCGACCACGTTCACCGTCGGTGTCGGTGTGCGATCGTCGTGTGACAGTCGCGCGCGTTCAAGCGCGACGACATAGGGCTGCGAGATCCCAGCGCGAGTCGCGAGATCACGCGTGGACCAGTCGTGCGCGGTTCGGGACTTCCACAACCAGTCGGCGAAGCGACGAGCATCGAATTCGAGTGGTCGACGGTGAGAGGTCTTGGAGGCCATGCGTAGCGATAACTATAGTGTTCACCGATGGGGGTCGAGGTCACGCAGACGCGCGCCGATGCGCCACGCCTCGCCACCTCCCCATGGCCCTACTTTGCCGCGTTCGTCGCAGCAACCTGGGTGATCGATCTCGTCTGGCACTCGACATCGAACACGCACGATTCGACTGGTGCCATCACGATCTCGTGGCTCGTGATGACGGCCGCGATGATGACACCGACGACCGTGCCGATGTTGTCCGCACTCGCTGACGTCGTCGGTCGGCGCGAACCCTTGACGTGGTGGCTCTTTTTCACCGGATATCTGGCCGTGTGGGCAGGGTTCGCCATCGCCGTTGCACAGCTCCATCTCGTGTTGCGCGATCTTGGCGTCGTCGATGCACACGGTGTCCTCGGGTCGAACAACTGGGTCGGCGTCGCGTTGCTCGGCGCGGGCGTTTACCAGTTCAGCCACGTGAAAGACCGTTGTCGCGAGGCGTGCATGCGACCGATGAAGTTCTTCATGGTGCACTGGCGAGCGGGGTCGCTCGGCGCGGTACGCATGGGCGTCCGCCACGGTCTTGCCTGCCTCGGATGTTGCGTCGCGCTGATGCTGCTCGCCTTCTTGGGTGGAATGGCGAACTGGGGCTTCATGGCACTTGCCACCGCGATCATGGTCGTCGAGAAGTGGCCGACCCTCGGACGCAAGGTGTCTGCTCCACTCGGCGTCGCACTGCTCGTTGCCGGTGCACTCGTGATCATCGCCCAGCCGATCGAATTCTCCACACATTCAACACACGTCGAAGGGACGACACCATGACCATCACCACACCAGCACTCACCGAGACCTGGTCGATCACCGGAGAACTCATCCTCAATTGCAATTGCACGGTGTTCTGCCCGTGCGTCGCTTCGCTCGGCAAGCACCCGCCAACCGAGGGCTACTGCCAGGCCTGGTCCGGCGTGCGCATCGACAAGGGAACGTGTGGTGGTGTCGACATCTCCGGTTTGAACGTCGCGATGCTCCTCGACATTCCAGGGAAGATGGAGCGCGGCAACTGGACGCTCGCACTGTGGATCGACGATCGTGCGACCGACGAACAGTTCGCCGTCCTCGAGTCGATCTTCTCGGGCTCGCGCAAGGGAACGACGGGACTCTTCAAACTGCTCGTCGGCAAGTACCTCGGTGCCGAGCGTGCCCCGATCACGTTCGCGCGCGAAGGCGACACCCGCACGTTCTCCGCTGGCAAGATCATCAACGGTGCCGTCACCCCGATCAAGGGTCAGCGCAATGGCGAACCGGTGATGATCGTCAACACCAGTACTGGATGGGACCCGAGGTCACGATCGCCGAAGCCTCTCTCGGTCGCGTGCGCGCATTCGGTCGCGTGTGGAACTTCGAGGGTCGCAGCGCCGAGATCTGCGACATCTCCTGGGTCGGTCCGTGAACGCACCCCTCATCGCGCTGTCGCGCCGGTTGCGCAACACCCCGTTCACCTCGCGGATCGAACGATTCGGCGTGCAGGCATACACCGTGTACAACCACATGCTCCTGCCGTCGAGGTTCCGGGGGCTCGAAGAGGACTACTGGCACCTGCGCAACGCCGTGCAGATCTGGGACGTGGCGTGTGAGCGACAGGTGCAACTCAAGGGTCCGGATGCGGCGCGACTCGCCCAGCTCCTGACCGTCCGCGACATCAGCGGCTTCGACGTCGGTCGCGGCGGACTCGTTCCCGTCTGCGACCACGACGGCCACCTGATCAACGATCCCGTCGTGTTTCGTGTCGCCGATGACTGCTACTGGTTCTCGATCTCCGACTCCGACGTCGCCCTGTGGGCCGGCGGACTCGCACTCGGCATGGGACTCGACGTCGAGGTCAGCGAGCCCGACGTCAATCCCCTCGCCGTGCAGGGTCGTCACTCCGACGACGTGCTCGCGAAGGTCTTCGGTGACTCGATCCGCGAAACAAAGTTCTTCCGCTTCGCCACCCACACGTTCAAGGGCCATCCACTGCGCGTCGCACGCAGCGGATGGAGTGCGCAGGGTGGCTTCGAGATCTTCGTCGACGACTGGGAAATCGGCGCCCAGCTCTACGACGCCATTTGTGAAGCAGGAGCCCCATACGACATCGGCCCGGGCTGTCCGAACCTGATCGAACGTATCGAAGCCGGACTCATGACGTACGGCACCGACATCACCCGCGAACACACCCCACTCGAAGGCGGCATGGAGAAGTACTGCTCGCTGGACTCATCGATCGATGCGATTGGTCTCGATGCACTCCGTGCACAACGCGCCTCCGGCGTCACGCGCAAGATCATCGGAGTGATGGCCACCGGAGACCGCGTCCCCGCCCAGCGTGACCCGTGGCCGATTCGCAACGGCGACCGAGTCGTCGGTTCGATCACCTCGATCACGTGGTCACCCCGACTCGAGTGCAACGTTGGACTCGGCATGGTCGAGACCTCCTCCACACCGATCGGCACGACGCTCACTCTCGACGCACCCGACGGAACGCGCACCGCGACCGTCTGCGCGGTGCCCTTCGAGGGCGCCTCGCAGCGCTAGCGAACGTATGTCAGGGCATCAGCACCGAACCCGGTGAAGCTGGCCGCATCCTTACCCGGACGCTTCTCCACCGTCATCGTCCCGTCTGAGTTCACTTGGAATGCGACCGAACCCACGACCGAGGTGCTTGGCTGCAGGGTGTAGCCCTTCACCGGCCTGTTCGGGTCCATCGGCGAACCATCTGGTGCGAGATAGCTGTATTCGACGAGATCGACAACCGTCGGTGCACCACCCGCCTTGATCGTCGATGGATCGACGTTGCCCACCGACATGAACTGACACGGGCAACCTTCCCAGTCACCGATGCTGTAGATGAACGACTTCGGATCCACGTTGTCGGGTGCGAACGCGAGGTGTGTGTCCCAGTATCCGTGTGCGATCTTCCCGTGGTTGTTGTACGAAGCCTTCTCGTCTCCCTTGCCTCGATAACCATTGGTGTCCTTCACGAACCAGTTTCCCTGCGCGGTCCCATCGAGGTCGTAGAAGATCGTCCCGCCGATCGGATCCGCATTGCGAAGTGACTTCGCCTCGTAGGCCGACTTCACGTCAGCCGGGAAGTAGTCGAACGGATTCGCCGTGAAGGGCTTCCATGACTCCTTCTCGAAGTATGACGCCGGATTGATCATCTCGACCTTGGCGTCGGTCGCGAACGTCGAGAAGTCGAATCCTGGTGCTTGGGATTCATCGGCAATCACCTCGCCTGCTTTAACAGCAATGGCACCGCTCCACGAGCCGCTCGCTGCGGCCGCGCTTGCAGCCTCGGCTGCAGCCCCCTGCAGCTCACCGACGTGGATGAACACGCTGTAGAGGTCACAGGAGTGTGCGATAACTACGCGATAGTCGGGATATGGATAATCGTTCGTCTTGCGGAAGTCCTCGACCCTCACGATCGTTCCATCTGCCGGCGAAGTGATCGCAAACGTCCCCATGGCGCTGCCATCACTTCCCTGCGGGTAATACACGTAGATATGGTCGACGGGGGTGATGTGCGTCGTGGTCATCGCACCGAGAGGAACGATGTGACTCCACTGGGACGCATCACCGATGCCTGCAGAATAGGACTTCGGACCGTCAGGATTGCACTCGCCACCAAACACTGACTTGAGCGGGAGCGCCGCGACGCCCTCCATCGGGGCATTCCCATCAAGGTCCCACATCAGCTGGCCCACCGAGTTCATGACGCACGCGAGTGGGACCCCGTCGGCGCCTTGCGCCTTCTCTCCCTCGTTTGAACAGCCCTTGTACATCTCGGCAGAACTGCCCGAGGATCCACCACATGCACCGAGAACGAACACCAGTGCACCAACGAATGCGATCGAACGCTTGACCATGATTCCCCCTGACTCGTGACGACTGTACTTGGGGTGCGCTCAGCGCAGCGACATCGCCCGCGGCATCACGTACTTGGCGAACAAGTCGCATTCCTCAAGGTGCGGATAGCCGGAGAGGATGAACGACGACACCCCAGCGTCGGCGAGCTCGCCGATCTTTGCGGCCACTTGATCGGGATCCCCACGATGGCGACGCCCGCGCCGCTGCGTGCGCGACCGACCCCGCCCACAGGTGTCGCTCGACGTATCCGTCGGCATCGGCGGACTCACGAATCTCCGCCTGGCGCGCGACACCGACGGACTTCGAATCCAGTGACTTGGCGCGAATCGCATTTCCGGTCGCTTCGTCCAGTCTGCTGAGCAACACTCGCGCGGCCTCGCGTGCCTCGGACTCCGTCTCGCGCACGATCACGTGCGAGCGCCAACCGAATCGCATCGTGCGACCCTGCGTGGATGCGCGGCGAGTCATCTCCTCCATCACTCGCGAGACCTCGCTCGTCACGTCGGGCCACATCAGATAGACGTCCGCGATCTGCGCGGCGCACTCCTTTGCCTCGTCGCTCAGCCCGCCAAAGTAGATCGGCGGGACCGCAACGCCGCGCATCGCCCGTGAGCAGGCGAGTCGCGGCGGATCGATCGAGGTTCGCACGAACTCGCCGTTCATCTCGAGGCGCTCACCGGAAAGCAAGGTCTTCAGCGCGGTGAAGTACTCGGTCGTGCGCGCATACCGCGATGCCGACGACAAGGACTCTCCGGGAACGTCACTCGAGATCGCGTTGATCGTGAGGCGACCGGCGCTCACGTCCTGCAGCGTGGCGATTTGGCGCGCGAGCTGGGCGACGACGACCTCGCCAGCGCGAATCGCGAGCAGGAGTTTGATGCGCTCGGTGACCGTGGCGACGGCTGCGGCGAAGGTGGTGGCGTCGATGCCGAGTTCGTAACCCGACGGTAGGAGCACGTTGTCGAAGCCGTTGGCCTCAGCGCGCATCACGATGTCGCTGCAGTGCAGCCAAGAACTTGCTAGTGCAGGATCGGGAACCCGAGGAACTGATAGTCGTCGTCACACAGCGCCGCGAACCACGCCAGTTCGACGGGTTCGCGACGCGATGTGTTCAAACGATGGTCAGGAGCAACCGCTGGACGAGCCGCAGTCACCGCACACGTAGCAGGCACCGGCCCGCTGCATGTTGGCCGAGCCACACGACGAGCAGATGGCGCCCGTCTTGGCCGGCGTCGGCGCCGAGTAGGAACCGGCGTCGATCTGGGCGATCAGGTCCGAAGCCGACGGAATCGTCTTCGGGTCGCTCATCACGTCGGTGCCCTGCGTGGTCTCGGTGACCGACTCCTCGACGCCTGGCAGCGTCGGCTGCATGCGCTCTTCGCGGGTGTAGATGCCGAGCTCTGCGCGCTCGTCGGCCGACAGGTACTCGACCGCCAAGCGACGGAAGAGGTAATCGACGATCGACGATGCCATGCGGATGTCGGAGTCGTCCGTCATACCGGCTGGCTCGAAGCGCGTGTTGATGAACGCTTCGACGAATGCACGCAGCGGCACGCCGTACTGGAGGCCGTACGAGATGCTCTTGGCGAAGGCGTCCATGATGCCGGCCAGGGTCGAACCCTGCTTGGACACCGTGAGGAACACTTCGCCGGGGCGACCATCTTCGTACTCGCCGATCGTGGCGAAGCCCTTGCAGTCCGCGACGCGGAACTCGAAGGTGCGACCGCGACGCGAGCGTGGCAACTTCTGGCGAATCGGCTGGTGCACGACGCGCTCGATGACCTTCTCGACGGCGGTCGTGGCCGCATCGGCCTTCTCGCCATCCTTCTTGGCCGTCGACAGTGGCTGGCCGACCTTGCAGTTGTCGCGGTAGATCGCCACGGCCTTCACGCCGAGTTCCCACGCGAGCATGTGCAACG
>RFNE01000351.1 GCA_009927375.1 Actinomycetota bacterium
GGGCGTGTCGTGCTGAAGGGCAACGGTGCCACTCGCGTATCGACGCACGACCATTCCGGCTGTCGCGAGACCAGTCGCGAGCGATGATGCAATTGCGTCATCGTCTTCAATCAATACGACATCCACTCCTCCATTGTCGTCTCCGCAGTACCCAATCGTCGCGAGGGGCGCCCGGGACCAGAAGATTTGGATGAATCTTGGATCTTCTCTGGGAACGCCTTTACCGGGCCATCCCTACGGTGGTGCTCATGAAAACCTCCCTCGCCACCACCATCTCCGTCGTTGGCGTCCTCGCCGCCGGCGGAGTCGCACTCGCCGTGAACTCCTCGGTCCTCGACTCCGCGACGATGACCGCCGAAAACGCTCCCGCATTGCAAGCCGAAGTGCTCCCTAGCCAATACCGATTTCGCCGTGAGCCCCGGTTCAGAGGGAACGCTTAGCGCACAAGGCGAGCGTGGACGCTGCTTCACCGACGACCTCGGTCGTGGCTGCCCAGCCGACGGAAACGACGGTCCCCATGTCGACAGAAACGACCGTTCCTGCAGTGTCGAAGTCGGCATACAACATCGAAGGTTTCGGTGTCGTCACGCTGGCACAAAGCTCGGGTTCTCTGACCGTCGTCTCGGTGGCACCTATTGCAACCGTCAAATACACGACGAAGCAGGAGTCCCCGACACGCGTTGAAGTCGTGTTCATCTCCAGCGCAGGCGTGACCATCAAGTTTCATGCCGACGTCATCGATGGTCGAATCGTCACCTCGGTGATGAATGAGCCTGCACCGCGCATCGGATCACGCCGCAAGCACGAGGACGATCACGACGGTGACCACGACGAAGACCACGAATCGGGTGAACACGATGACGACTAATCGCGTCCGTCGCGACAAGCACCCAGCCCGCTCGCGCGGATCCTTTCGACGGGAATCGCACTGAGTGCAACCTTCGGTCTGACGTCGGCATACGCGATTGCCGCTCGCGCCGAGCAACCGCAGGATCCCAACGTTGCTCCACCGCAAGGCACTCCGACCGATTCGATGCAATCACTGGCGACGTCTCCACTCGTTGCGCCCTCTACTCCGACACCGGCAGTGCCGGTGACGACTGCACCGTTTGCTCAGGCACCGATCGCCACGACCGCGCCAACGGTCGCTGCTGCAACGGCAGCTCCTGAAACGGTTCCGCCGGTGACGGTGACGATTCCGATACAGGTCGTTCAGCCCGTGTGGACGCCCCCCAAGACCAGCGGATCGAACTGACCGCACGTGGAGACTCTCACCCAAGTCGTCTTCCCCGCAATGGGCAACACCGTCAACCTCACGGTGATTGGTCAAGACGAGCTTGTCTCATACGCCCGGCATCGACTCAATGAATTGGAGCAACGCTGGAGCAGGTTCATCTCCTCGAGCGACGTCTCGCGGTTGAACCGAGCAGATGGACGACCGACGCCTGTCCACGCCGACACACTCCTGCTCATTCGATATCTCGTTGACGCGCAACGCGTGTCGAACGGTCTGTTCGACCCAACGCTGGCCCCGGCGCTCAATCAATCTGGATACGCAATGTCACGGGTCGACAGCAGACATCGTTGCGAGCTTTCGGCAGATGCCTATTCAGGCGTCGATCCTCGACTACGACAATCGATGAACGATTCGGCGCAGTGCACTCCCATTCGGTGCAACATTGGATCCGGGTGGCCTGGGCAAAGGACTCGCCGCAGACGTCGTGGCGCGAGAACTCATGGATCGCGACGCAACCGGCGTGTGTCTGAGCATCGGCGGCGACATCCGCTGCATGGGAGTTGGACCAATAGACGGGTGCTGGACGATCGAGATCGCAGACCCGTCGGACACGTCTTTGGGAATTGGCTCAGTTCGCCTTCGCGATGGCGCCATCGCAACGTCGAGTGTCGGTGCAAAACGGTGGCACGACGGCGAAGTTGAGCGCCACCACGTGTTCGACCCGGCAACGGGAACATCACTTGCGGTTTCGACTGACACGATCGTGCAGTCCAGTGTGATTGCCGCGGAAGCCGTGTGGGCCGAAGTGTTCGCGACGATGTCGCTCGTCGGTCAGCGTTCAACATTCAGCGAAGATCTGGCCTGCCTCGTCGTGCGTGGCAATGGTGCAATCGATACAAACGACAAGTGGGCGGAATTCACCAATGAATAGTCAGTTCTGGTGGCACATGGCCCGCGCGTCGGGCATCGTGACGTGGGGATTTCTGATGGCGAGTGCACTATGGGGCATCTTGTTGGCCACTCGAGTGCTCAAGCCCTACGACCGACCGGCTTGGTTGCTCGATCTCCATTCATGGCTCGGCACCATCACCATTTTCGGAACCGCACTGCACCTCGCCTCGCTCGTCGGCGACACCTATGTGCACTTCGGAACAGCCGATCTGTTCGTCCCGTTTGCCTCGTCATGGAAGCCGCTCGCAGTGGCGTGGGGAATCATCGGGATGTACCTGCTCATTGCGGTGCAGGGCTCGAGCTGGCTGATGAAGAAACTTCCGAAGAAGCTCTGGCGTCGATCCATCTCTTGAGCTATGGCCTGTTTGCCACCGTTTCGGTCCATGCGTTCACGGCTGGAACCGACCGCGCGAACCATTTCTTCCAAGCGTTCGGCGTCGCCATCATCACCGTGATGGTCGGAGCAACTTCGATTCGCGTGCTGTACGCCGGCAAACCGCGCACCCGTCAGGTCATCGGCTCCGACGCGCGCGCAGCTTCAGCAACGAAAAGCGCGCTACCGCCACCACAAGTGCGGCAATGACGACCCACTGAAAGATCCCGACGTAATCGCCGACCCTGTCCCACTGGTCACCAAGGCGGCCCCAGCTCCGATGAGAGCAATGTTCCAGACTGCACTACCGATCGCGGTGAGTAGAGCGAAGCGTGCAAAGTTCATGCGTCGAAATCCTGCGGGAATCGACACGAGTGATCGGATGAGCGGCACGCATCGTCCGATGAGGACTGCCGCGTTTGACCGACGGTCGAACCACTCCTCTGCGCGAACCATGTCGGACTCCTTCACGCCGAACCACTTGCCGAAGCGCACGACGAAGGAATGAATTCGTTCGGGCCCGATCGCCGCGGCGATCGCGTACAGGATGAGTGCACCGACGACGGATCCGACCGTCGCAGCAAGCACCATGACGACCACCGAGCCGTCGCCCCGACGCGCGACGAAACCGGCGAATGGGAGCACGATCTCCGAGGGAATCGGTGGAAAGAGGTTCTCGGCAATGACGAGTAGCGCGACACCGAGATAGCCGAGGGACTCGATGACGTCTTGAACCCAGGTGGCGAGATTGCTCAGCACCTAGACAGTCTTGCCGATCTAGCGACTGAGTTCTTTGCGATTCTTGACCTTGGCCGCGCGATAGTCCTTGTTCATGAGCGCGATCACGTCGATCGAAATCTCCTTCGGGCACGCGGCCGAACACTCGCCGTGGTTCGTGCACGAGCCGAAGTACTCGTCCATCGTCTCGACCATCGCCTCGGTGCGCTTGAAACGCTCGGGCTGACCCTGCGGGAGGAAGTTCAGGTGCGAGATCTTGGCCGCGGTGAATAGGTTGGCGGCGCCGTTCGGACATGCAGCGACGCACGCTCCGCAACCGATGCACTGCGCGGAGTCCATTGCCGCATCTGCGACCGGCTTGGGAATCGGGATCAGGTTGGCATCTGGTGCTCCACCGGTCGGCGCGGTGATGAAACCGCCCGCCTCGATGATGCGATCGAAGGCACTGCGGTCAACCATCAGGTCCTTGATCACGGGGAACGCAGTAGCGCGCCACGGCTCGATGACGATCGTGTCACCACTTGCGAACGAGCGCATGTGCAACTGGCAGGTGGTGGTCGCCTTCTTCGGTCCGTGCGCAACACCGTTGATCATCAGCGAGCACGTGCCACAAATTCCTTCGCGGCAGTCATGGTCGAACACGACCGCTTCCTTGCCGTCGTTGATCAACCGTTCGTTGAGCACGTCCAACATCTCGAGGAATGATGCTTCGTCGCTGATCTCTTCGATCGTGTAGTTCTCGAAGTGGCCGGCGTCCTGCGGGCCCTTCTGACGCCACACCTTGAGGGTGAGATTCTTCAGGTGGCTCACTTGTAACTCCTCGTCGCGAGATGTGCGTTTTCGAACACCAACTCCTCGGTGTGGCGGTTCGGCTTCATCGCATCGCCCGTCCATTCCCATGCGGCGACATGGCAGAAGTCCTGGTCGTTGCGCTGAGCCTCACCATCTTCGGTCTGGTACTCGGACCGGAAGTGTGCGCCGCAGCTCTCCTCGCGGGTGAGTGCGTCTTGACACATCGCCATGCCGAGCTGGAAGAAGTCGTCCACGCGGCCAGCCTTCTCGAGCGTCTGGTTCGTCGACTCGAGGTCACCAGTGACGCGCAGGTCGGTCTTGAACTCTTGGTACAGCGCGGGCAAGTCGGCAAGTGCCTTCTGCAGGCCCTCCCTCGTGCGCTCCATGCCGCAGTAGTCCCAGATGATCTTGCCGAGTTCGCGATGGAACCAGTCCGGTGAACGCTTGCCATTCGTGGAGAGATAACCCGAGAAGCGGGCCTTGGCTTCGTTCTCTGCTTCCTTGAACGCGGGATGGTCGGTCGTCGGAATCGATTTGTTCAACAGCGGCGCAAGACCGTTGCTGATCGTGTACGGCAAGACGAAGTAGCCGTCGGCAAGACCTTGCATGAGCGCCGATGCGCCGAGTCGATTCGCGCCGTGATCAGAGAAGTTGGCTTCACCTGTTGCGTACAGACCGGGGATGGTGGTCTGCAGTTCGTAGTCGACCCACACGCCGCCCATCGTGTAGTGCGTCGCCGGGTAGATGCGCATTGGCGTCTTGTACGGATCCTCACCGGCGATCCGCTCGTACATCTCGAACAGGTTGCCGTAGCGCTCCTCGACGACGTCGCGACCGAGGCGAGCGATCGCAGCGGAGAAATCGAGGTTGACGCCGTTCTTCAGCGGGCCGACGCCATGACCCTTGTCGACGAGTCGCTTGGCCGCGCGCGAGGAGATGTCGCGCGGAGCGAGGTTGCCGTACGACGGATAGAGGCGCTCTAGGTAGTAGTCGCGCTCGTCCTCGGGAATCTCGTGTGCGGGACGTGAGTCCCCCGCCTTCTTCGGCACCCACACGCGACCGTCGTTGCGCAGCGACTCGCTCATCAACGTGAGCTTGGACTGGAACTCATCGCTCTGCGGAATGCAGGTCGGGTGAATCTGGGTGTAACACGGGTTGGCGAACAATGCGCCACGACGATGCGCGCGCCACGTGGCGGTGACGTTGCAGTTCATCGCGTTCGTCGAAAGGAAGAACACGTTGCCGTAGCCGCCGGTGGCCAACACCACCGCGTGCGCCGCATGCGACTGGATCTCGCCAGTCAACAAGTCGCGCACGACGATGCCCGCGCAGCGACCATCGACCGTGACGACATCGATGAGTTCGGTGCGATTGAACAGTCGCACTCCGCCGAGACCGATCTGACGAGCAAGCTGCTGATAGGCACCGAGCAACAACTGCTGTCCGGTTTGACCGCGTGCGTAGAACGTGCGCGAAACCTGGGCACCACCGAAGGAGCGGTTGTCGAGTAGACCGCCGTACTCACGTGCGAACGGCACACCCTGGGCGACCATCTGGTCGATGATGTTCACGGAAACCTGCGCGAGTCGATGCACGTTTGCCTCACGCGAGCGGAAGTCTCCACCCTTGATCGTGTCCATGAAGAGTCGGTTCACCGAGTCGCCGTCACCCTGGTAGTTTTCGCGGCATTGATGCCGCCCTGTGCGGCGATCGAGTGCGCGCGGCGCGGCGAGTCATGGAACGTGAACGCGTCAACCTGATAACCGAGCTCCGCGAGGGTGGCTGCGGCGGACGCGCCAGCGAGACCGGTGCCGACGACGATGACCTTGAACTTGCGCTTGTTGTTCGGGTTCACCAACTTGGCATTCGCCTTGTAGGTGTCCCACTTGTCAGCGAGAGGACCAGCAGGAATCTTGGCGTCGAAAGCGACCATCACACTCTCCTATTTCACGATTCCAGCGAGGACTGCGACGGGGAACGACACGTTGCCAACGACGACGACCGTGGCGATGCCGACGGCGAAGCCGCGACGCCACGCGTTGAAGCGTGGGTTGTTCCATCCGAGTGACTGGAAGAAACTCCACGCGCCGTGGAAGAGGTGGATGCCGAGGAGGATGTTGGCGACGATGTAGAACGCGGCAACGATCGGGCGATCGAGACTGCGCACGACGTTGTTGTACACCTCACCGCGCACGAACTCTCCGTCCGTGCCGACCGCATTCACGGTTCCGAAGGTGAGGTCGAGGAGGTGCCAGATGAGATATGCGAGCACGATGATTCCGGTCCAGCGCATCGTGCGGCTCGCGAAGTTGGCCACTTGATAGTCGCGCGGTCCCTGGTACTTCACGGCGCGAGCCGTTCGGTTCAGTCGCGTGAGCGACCACGCCGAGTGCAGGTGCAGTGCGAGCATGGTGAGGAGTCCGCCACGCAAGATCCACAGCACGACGCCCTTCGGTGCGATCGGATACAGCAGTTC
>RFNE01000258.1 GCA_009927375.1 Actinomycetota bacterium
GAGGATCGGTTGACCCTTGGCGTGCTTTTCCTGAATGTCGGCGACGACGGCGCGAAACTTGGCTTCTTCGGTCTTGTAGATGAGGTCCGCCTGGTCGGCGCGCACGCGCGGGCGATTCGTCGGAATCGGAACCACTTGCAGGCCGTAGGTATTGACAAGTTCGGCGGCCTCGGTTGAGGCGGTTCCGGTCATGCCCGCGAGCTTGTCGTACATGCGGAAGTAGTTCTGCAGCGTGATCGTGGCGAGCGTCTGATTCTCTTCCTTGATCTTCACGCCTTCCTTGGCCTCGATCGCCTGGTGGATACCTTCGCTCCAGCGACGACCCTCGAGGATGCGACCGGTGAACTCATCGACGATCTTCACCTCACCGTCTTGGATGATGTAGTCCTTGTCGCGGTGATACAACACCGAAGCCTTGAGCGCCACCTGCAACTGGTGCACGAGGTTCTGCTGGACCTCGTCATAGAGGTTCTCGATGCCGAGCTGCTGTTCGACCTTCTCGATGCCGGACTCGGTCGGCACGACGATGCGCTTGTCCTCTTCGACTTGGAAGTCCTCATCACGCTTCAGTGAGCGCACGATGGAGGCGAAGCGGTAGTAGATCTTCGCTGCGTCCGCGATGCGACCAGAGATGATGAGCGGCGTGCGCGCCTCGTCGATGAGGATCGAGTCCACTTCGTCGACGATCGCAAAGTTGTGGCCACGTTGCACCTTGTCGGAGAGCGAGCCCGCCATGTTGTCGCGCAAGTAATCGAAACCAAACTCGTTGTTCGTTCCGTACGTGATGTCACAGCCGTAGTCGACGCGCTTCTCGGCGGGCGACGGACGATGTCCCGGCACGACGAGACCGACGGTGAGTCCCATGAAGCGATGGATGCGGCCCATCCACTCGGCGTCACGACGCGCGAGATAGTCGTTGACGGTCACGAGGTGCACGCCCTTGCCGGAGAGCGCGTTCAATAGACGGGCAACGTGGAGACGAGGTCTTTCCTTCGCCCGTTCCCATCTCGGCGACCCAACCCGCGTGCAGCGCGGCGCCACCCATGACCTGCACGTCGTAGTGGCGTTGGCCGATCACGCGACGCGAGGCTTCGCGCACCACGGCGAATGCCTCGATCATCAGATCGTCGAGGTCCTCCCCGCGCTCTAGTCGGCTGCGGAACTCAGCGGTCTTGGCCTGCAGGGCGGCATCGTCGAGTGCGGTCATCTGCGCCTCGAGGGCGTTCACCTCGGGGACGATGCCCGCGAGCGCCTTGACCTTCTTGCCCTCGCCGGCGCGGAGGATGCGATCCAGGAGTGCCATGCAGGGATCAAGCCTACCTGCGCCCCTCAGGGGCTGGGGTGGCTGCGATCGCGGCACAGGTCACCATTCGTGTACCACTCGCACGCAGTGCGTCGAGACTGTGGTGCAACGTCGCGCCGGTCGTCACCACGTCGTCGATGACGAGCACACGTCCATACCGACTTCGACGAGCGATGAATCGTGCACCCTCTCGGCGCTCACTCGCGCTCCGTCCGGTCTGTGCACGATCGTCGATCCTGCGCAGGAGGGCGACGCATGGAAGCCCCATGCGTCGCGAAATACGTCTCGCGATCAACTCACTTTGGTCGTATCCGCGGTCACGCATGCGTGCCCGCGTCGTCGGCACCCAGGTGACTGCGTCAACGTCGCACACGTGAGCGTGGCGTTCGACCCACACATCAGCGAGCATCGGCACCACCCATCGCGCAGACGCGTACTTCATCGCCACGATCAACTCGCGCATCGCGCCCGCGTATTCGTGTGACACGAGGACACCAGAGCGATGGACCACCGGCGCATTGACGAGGACGGAATAGCAGCCATCGCACCACCCCGAGTGCATCGCACCGCATGCCGGGCAACGCGCAACAAACAACACGGGTGCCGAGACCTCCCACCACTACCATCGAGTAGTGCCCAATCCGTTCCTCGCTCCGCTCGCCGACCGCCCTGTCGAGCGACTCCTCAGATGTGTGTTTGGACTCTGTGTCTTCGGCACGGGTGTCGCGATGCAAAAACACGGGAACCTCGGACTCCCTCCGTGGGACGTCTTCCATGATGGTTTCAGCTCCATCATCGGGTTCTCGTTCGGCCACACGATCGTCGCCACGAGCGCGCTCGTGATGTTGCTGTGGATCCCACTGCGCCAGATGCCGGGGCTCGGGACGTTGATCAATGCCGTCGAGATCGGACTCGTGGCAGACCTCTATCTCTCCCACGTCGAGCCGGCGACCAATCCCGTCGCCCGCGTCGCGCTCATGCTCGGGGGCATCGTCGTGACGGGCATTGGCTCGGGCATCTACATCGGCGCGGGTCTCGGTCCTGGACCACGCGATGGATTGATGACGGGTCTTGCCGCACGCGGACTACGCATCAGCGTCGCACGCACGGGCGTGGAGGTGTCGATCATGCTGATCGGCGTCGTCCTCGGTGGCTCGATCGGCATCGGCACGCTCGCCTTTGCATTGTTGATCGGACCGATCGTCGCGCGGACGCTCCCGTATTTCCGGATGCGCCCGCGCGAA
>RFNE01000203.1 GCA_009927375.1 Actinomycetota bacterium
TCGACTCTGCCTCAGTAATTGACGAGAGGAACGTCTGGCTTGTTGCACGTCGGCCCTTACTGATGTGCCGCTGATGTAAGGTGGCTCATGATTTCAACTCGAGTGCGCAAATGGGCAGTGATCGGTCTCACAATTGTTGCTGTCAACGTCATTCCATCTACATTCGCCAGCGCCGCGAACAGTGCAGGAGGCAAGTGCACAAAACTCGGCGCCACGTCGAAGTCCGGCACCAAGACACTTCAGTGCACGAAAGTCGGCAAGACGCTCGTGTGGGTCGCCCAAAATCCATCACAAAGTTCATCGAGCTCGGGCGCTCAACCAACTTCACAGAAAGACATTCCGTCAATCATTCAAAACTGGGGATTCAACTTCGCCGACTATGACCCCGCAACCGGAAAGGCTGGCGACCTGCTCGTGAAAGGCGTGGTCCCGCCAACGTTCACGGGACCGAACGCCGCTCAGGACAATTTGATGTATCGACACATCATCGGAGTAATTGGCGAAGTCGTCATGGGTGCGGTCGAACCCCAACTTGCATTCATTTTGCCTCTCGGCACGCCAGTCATCTCAATGGTGAATGGAACCGTCTGCGACGTTCCCAAGTTGTACAGCAATGACTACAGCATCCGAATTGCGCCACCGGGAATGGCGTGCATGCAGGGCGGTGCGTACATCCTCTTCGAGCACGAACATGTACTTTCGCCTTCAGTAAAGGTCGGAGACAAGGTCACCGCCGGACAGAAGATCGCGATCGCCAGCGACTACAACCCACACTGGAAAGCGAAGGGTCTCGGAGTCCTCGAAACTGGTGTGTTCTTTTCCAAGAAGGGTTCAACCGCCCCTTGGCATGCATGTCTGACCTCGTACCTCGATCCTTCGAAGAAAGCGGCGATGTTGTCGACGTTCAGCAAAGCACTTGCTGCGTGGGAGACAGAACGAGCTGATTCAACCTTGTATGACGAAACGGCCATGTCACCGGTCGGCTGCTACACGACCGCTGAGATGACCGACAACAACAAGGGAACCGGCTGACCGAACCCAAAGATCGTCGCGCGGACGCTCCCGTACTTCCAGGTGCGCCCGCGCAAACTTCC
>RFNE01000323.1 GCA_009927375.1 Actinomycetota bacterium
CCGCGACCGAGCGGCGTGAGCGACTCGTTCTGGCAGATGTTCTTCCCGCTACACATCGCCTTCGACATCGTGATCACGACCTTCGCCGTGATCGGCTTCCTCGCGTATGCACGCCGCCGCGTGCGCATCGTGCAGTGGATGGGCATCTATTGCGTGGTGCTCGCGATCGGAGTGTTCGTCGCGCGTAACAGCCTGCCGGTCATCGGTCTGCTGTGGAATCCACGACTGCTTCCGTTCTTGTACTTGTTGCGCTACTTCCTGTTCGTCCTCGGCGCGTATGAGGTGATCGCTTTTGCGGTGCGCATCACCTCGATCGAACGCGGGCTGAAGCGGGCGGTCGCCGCTCCGGTGGAGGACACCGACGCAGACGTCATCGTTGTGCCGCGGGTTCGTGACTCGTTCGTATTCAATCTCGCCACGTTGGCTGCGCTCGCGTTGTGCGTGACGTCCGTGCTCGCCTTCCGTTTCCAAGAGATGCCGTTCGGCAAGATCGTCGCCGCCGCAGACGGCAGCACGAAGTACGTGTGGGGTCCGTTCTCCACGAAGTCATCCAACGACGGCTTCGTCGACGGCTGGGCGCGCTGGAACTTCACCGGCTATGAGGGCAAGTCCGCCTACGGTGAATATCACGACGTCGTGCAGACGATGAAGCGTCTCGGAGAGGACCCGGCCATGGTTGTGGTCGAGCGTTGTGGGAGAACAACGGCGAGTTGAACAAGTACGGCACGACGATGTCGCTCATGTTGTTGCCGTTCTGGACCGACAGCTGCATCGGATCGATGGAGGGTTTGTTCTTCGAGGCCGCGGGCACGACTCCGTATCACTTCATCTCGGCGGCCGCGCTCTCCAAGCAGAGCAGCAATCCCGTGCGCGAGTTGCGCTACGACAACAACGACGCCGAGCGTGGCGCGCGCTACCTGCGCGAGTTGGGCGTGAAGTACTACATGGCATTCACGCCCGAGGCGGTCAACGCCGCGAGCGCGATTCCCGACCAGCTCGTCGAAGTCGCACGCTCCGGTCCGTGGGTGATCTATGAAGTGCCCGGCTCGGACATCGTCGTTCCATTGACGGTCCAGCCCGTCGTCGCCAACGTCTCGAGTGACAACCCGCGCGAGCGATGGCTCGAGATCGGCACGAGTTGGTTCCAGCATCCAGAGGAGTGGAACGTGGCCGTCACCGACGACGGTCCACCACAGTGGCAACGCATCACTCCCGTCGTCGACCTCACGCGCCGACAAGGCGAACCCGGTTCGTCGGGTCGACTCGTCGACATCGTCACGCCGAGTGAACCCATCGCGCCGGTGAACCTCGAACCAGCGACGGCGAGCAACGTGAAGGTCGGAAACGACACGGTGTCGTTCACGGTCGATCGAATTGGCGTCCCAGTGTTGGTGCGCGTGAGTTACTTCCCGAACTGGAAGGTGAAGGGCGCGCTCGGTCCATACCGCGTCGCACCGAACATGATGGTCGTCGTGCCGACGTCGAACGACGTCGCGATGAGTTTCGGCTGGTCGATGCGTGATGCGATTGCGTATCTGCTCACGCTCGCCGCATTCGGGTGGATCGTCGTCGAGCGACGACGAAGCTCGCGCCGAAGTGACTAGCGTGGTACTCCGTGCCTGACCTGAATGCGATCGTCAAGGCGTACGACATTCGTGGCACCGTCCCGGACCAGTTGGACGCACAAGCGGCCTATGCCTTCGGTGTCGCATTCGCAAAGTTCACGAAAGCGACCCACATCGTCGTCGCCCACGACATGCGCCCGAGTGGGCCAGAGCTCGTGGATGCGTTCCAGCGCGGTGCACTCACGCACGGCGTGAGCGTCACGAACCTCGGCCTCGCCTCGAGCGACCTGCTCTATTACGCCTCCGGGAAGATGGACATGCCGGGCGCGATGTTCACCGCGTCGCACAACCCCGCGCAATACAACGGCATCAAGTGCTGTCTCGCCGGCGCGCGCTCGATCGGGATCGACAACGGTCTGCGCGACATGCATCGCCTCGCACAAGCCGTCCTCGACGGCAACGAACCGGCGCCGGCTCAAACCGCAGGCACGCTCGACCACGTCAACGTGCTCGGTGAATTCGCAGATCACGTCGTGTCGTTCATCGCCGGTGACAAGCTGCGTCCGCTACGCGTCGTCGCCGACACCGCCAACGGCATGGGCGGTCTCGTCGTGCCGGAGGTGTTCTCGCGACTCGCCGACTTCGAGATCGAGGTGATGTACGGCGAACTCGATGGCACGTTCCCGAACCATCCCGCCGATCCACTGCAACCCGCAAACCAGCGAGATTGCAGGCGCGCGTGCTCGCGGGTGGATTCGACGTCGGTCTCGCCTTCGACGGCGACGCAGACCGTGTGTTCCTCGTGGACGAGACCGGCAAGGGCATGTCGGGGAGCACGACGACGGCACTCCTTGCCTCCCGATTCCTTCGTCTGTCACCCGGGGCAACCGTGCTCTACAACCTCATCTGTTCGCGTGCGGTCCCCGAGGTCATCGGCGAGTGCGGTGGTGTTGGCATCCGCACGAAGAACGGACACAGCTACATCAAGCAGATCATGGCCGAGACCGGCGCGGTGTTCGCCGGCGAGCACTCGGGTCACTATTACTTCGCCGACAACTTCCGCGCCGACAGCGGACTCATCGCGACGATGGGCGTGTTGGGGGAGATGTGTCGGTCGGGCAAGTCGCTCACCGAACTTCGCGCACCATTCGAGCGGTACGCCTCGAGCGGAGAGATCAACACCACCGTGGACGACATCGGCGTGGTGATCGAGCGCATCGCTTCGCGATATTCGGCGCACTCACAGGATCGCTTGGACGGTCTCACCGTCGACTGTGGATCGTGGTGGTTCAACGTGCGTCCATCGAACACCGAACCACTGCTGCGACTCAACCTCGAGGCCGCGACGCGCGACGAGTGCGACACCCACGTGGCCGAGCTCCTCGCCGAGATCACGGCATAGGTAGGATCGGCACATGCGCGTGAGCGAGCGACTCCTCGAGATCCTGGCCTGCCCAGAAGACAAGGGCCCGTTGTACTACTTCGCCAACGACGACTTCCTGTACAACCCTCGCCTGAAGCGCAAGTACCTCGTACGCGACGGCATCCCGGTCATGCTCATCTCCGAGTCGGTCACCGTGGACGCAGCCGAGCATGCGAGCCTCGAGTCGCGCATCGCGAGCGAGGGCATCGCTCCGACGTTTCGCTGATCTCGGCTACTGTTGAGCCCTGAACGTGGGCTGTCTCGACTGGTGCCAGCAGGCCCCAGCCCGCTCGAATCAATATCGCATCATCTAGTCATCCGAGGAGACACCATGTCATCATTTGCTCAACGTCGGGATTGGCGCGTCGCCGATCTGTCACTTGCCCCGTTCGGTCGCAAGGAGATTCACCTTGCCGAACACGAAATGCCGGGACTGCGCGCATTGCGCAAGGAGTTCGGCAAGACCAAGCCGCTGAAGGGTGCACGCATCTCCGGTTCGTTGCACATGACGATCCAGACCGCGGTGCTCATCGAGACGCTCGTCGAACTCGGTGCCGAAGTGCGCTGGGCGAGCTGCAACATCTTCTCCACCCAGGACCACGCGGCCGCAGCCGTCGTCGTCGGACCGAACGGCACCGTCGATGAACCGCAGGGCGTTCCCGTGTATGCGTGGAAGGGCGAGACGCTCGAGGAGTACTGGTGGGCGACCGACCAGATGATGACGTGGCCCGACGGCGACGGACCGAACATGATCCTCGACGACGGTGGCGACGCGACGCTGCTCCTGCACAAGGGCGTCGAATACGAGGCAGCGGGCAAGGTTCCCGATCCGACGTCGGCGGGCAACCCCGAGCTCGCGATCGTGCTCGGACTCCTGCAGCGCACGCTGAAGACCGATCCATCGAAGTGGACCACGATGGCCAAGCGCATCAAGGGCGTCACCGAGGAAACGACGACCGGCGTGAAGCGTCTCTACAAGATGGCCGAGCGTGGCGAGTTGTTGTTCCCGGCGATCAACGTGAACGACAGCGTGACGAAGTCGAAGTTCGACAACCTGTACGGCTGTCGCCACTCACTCATCGACGCGATCAACCGCGCGACCGACGTGATGCTCGCCGGCAAGACGTCCGTCGTGTGCGGTTACGGCGACGTCGGCAAGGGCTGTGCGCAGAGCTTGCGAGGCCAGGGTTCACGCGTCATCGTCACGGAGATCGACCCGATCAACGCCTTGCAGGCCGTGATGGAGGGTTACCAGGTGAACACGCTCGACAACATGGTCTCGACTGCAGACGTGTTCGTCACCGCCACCGGTAACGAGGCGATCATCACCGTCGAGCACATGGCCAAGATGAAGCACAACGCGATCGTGTGCAACATCGGCCACTTCGACAACGAAATCGACATGGCCGGTCTCGCTCGCAGCGGCGCGGTCCGCGACGAGTTGAAGCCCGGCACTGACCTGTGGACGTTCCCCGACGGCCACTCA
>RFNE01000289.1 GCA_009927375.1 Actinomycetota bacterium
CGAGAACTTGAGCATGCGCTGAGCCGTCGGACTCTTGGCATTGATCTCCTTGGCCCACTGCAGCGCAGTTGCCTCGAGTTCGGCGTGCGGCACGACGGCATTGACCATGCCCATGCGGTGCGCATCGTCGGCGGAGTACTCGCGGCCGAGGAAGAAGATCTCGCGAGCGAACTTCTGTCCGACTTGGCGTGCGAGATATGCAGAGCCGAACCCGCCGTCGAAACTGGCGACGTCTGCATCGGTCTGCTTGAAGCGTGCGTGTTCCTTGCTCGCGAGTGTGAGGTCGGCAACGACGTGCAGGCTGTGTCCGCCACCAGCCGCCCAACCTGGAACCACGCAGATGACGATCTTGGGCATGAAGCGAATCAGTCGCTGCACTTCGAGGATGTGGAGGCGACCACTGCGTGACGAGTCGATCGTCGATGCGGTCTCACCCTCGGCGTACTTGTAGCCGTCCTTGCCACGGATGCGCTGATCGCCGCCGCTGCAGAACGCCCATCCGCCATCTTTCGGGGAAGGGCCATTGCCGGTGAGCAGCACGCAACCGACGTCCGTCGACTGACGTGCGTGGTCGAGCGCGCGATACAACTCGTCCACCGTTGCCGGGCGAAATGCGTTGCGCACCTCTGGTCGGTTGAACGCGATGCGCACGGTGCCATGACTCTTGGCGCGGTGGTAGGTGATGTCCTGGAAGGAAAAAGCCCGCAACCTCATCCCACTGGGATGCATCGAAGATCTCGGATACGGGACGTGCCATGCATCCATTGTCGCAGGGGATTTCCCCCGCGACACACCGCAGGTGCCCGTTAGTTGGTGCGCGGAATCGAGCGACGGTGTGCGTGTTCGGGGTGTTCCGAAACGAAGCGCTCGGCCCACTCCGCATTGAGCGCATCCGACTGCGACTTGGTGGTCGGTGGTGGGACGACATCCACGTGTGCGCCGACGTGGTCGAGCACGAGTCGGATCGTGTGATCCATCTCTCGGGTGAGTTGTTCGTAGGTGATGTGGAGCGGGGTGATCGAGTGTTCGGCGAAGTAGCGATCCCAGTCGTGATTCTCCGATGCGATGCGATCGAGGGCGGCGATGATGGCGTCCGCGTCGTAACGGGGTTCCTTCGTCACCGCCATGTTGCTGTTCCAACTCTCGGTCTGCGCGGCACGCACGAAGGAGATCGCCTGACGAAGTTCGTTCTCGCGGGTGATGCGCAGCCACGACACGGGCGCACCCCACAGCGAGACGTCGACGCCGAGGTCGAGCATGTGTCGCTTGTACTGGTTCCAATGCATCTTCACGCCGAACACGCCGTTGGATGTGGTGTTGACCTCGGCGATCTCGTGTAGGTAGTCGATGAACGACGTCCGGCTGAACGAGGAGATGTCGCGCCACGGGAAGCGTCCCGTGGCTTTGCGCGCGAGGGCCATTGGCAGGAAGCTCGCCTTGATGCGTGGGGTGTGGTGTCGCTCGCGGAACGTCGCGAAGTTGTTGGTCTGGATGTTCAGGTACTCGACGGGGTTCCCGGCCGCCTTGGTGGCACGCAGGATGCTGCAGAGCAACGTGCTGCCGGTGCGCTCGACCGAGGCGATCGCGAGCAGTCGGCGCGTGGTCATGTGCGACAAGCCTAGAAGCCGAACGAACGCACAAGGGGGAGACTGGGTCGTGCGGGCGAGGTTGGTACGGTATCTACGCCCCGACCAACGGTGAAGTGGAGTGACCATGGCAATGCCAACCAAACAAGAGTGGACCAAGCGCGCAGAGCAGAAGGTGAAGCGCACGCAGTTGTTCATCAACGGCAAGTTCGTCGATGCTGCGAGTGGCAAGACCTTCGAGTCGATCAATCCACGTGACGGCAAGTTGATCGCCAACGTCGCGAAGGCGATGCAGAGGACGTCAACCGTGCGGTTGCCGCCGCCAAGGCGAGCTTCGAGGCCGGAGTCTGGCGCGAGATGGCGCCACTCGACCGCAAGAAGTTGATCCTGCGCTGGGTCGAGTTGATCAACGCACACGCCGAGGAGCTCGCGTTGCTCGAGACCATGAACTGCGGCAAGCCGATCAGCGACTCGTTGAACGTCGACGTCGCATCGTGCTCCAACAACATGCAGTGGTACGCCGAGTGCATCGACAAGCTGTACGGCGAGATCGCCCGATCCCGCGTGACTCCGTCGCCCTCATCGAGCGCGAGCCGATGGGAGTCGTCGGTGCGGTCGTGCCGTGGAACTATCCGCTCATCATCACCTCGTGGAAGGTCGGCGCCGCGCTTGCCGCCGGAAACTCGGTCGTGCTGAAGCCAGCAGAGCAGTCGCCGCTGTCGGCGCTGCTGTTCGCCGAACTCGCCACGCAGGCGGGACTGCCCGACGGCGTGTTGAACGTCGTGCCGGGCTTCGGTCCGACCGCGGGTGGTGCACTCGGTCGTCACATGGACGTGAACAAGCTCGCCTTCACCGGTTCGACCGAGGTCGGCAAGTACTTCCTCAAGTACGCAGCCGAGAGCAACGCCAAGGCGGTGTCGCTCGAACTCGGTGGCAAGACGCCACACGTCGTGCTCGGTGACCTGCCCGATGTCGATGCCGCAGCATCGGCAATCGCGTGGGGTGTGTTCTACAACGCCGGCCAGACGTGTCACGCGGGAACCCGCGTCATCGTGGATGCACGCGTCGAGGACGAACTCCTCGACAAGGTGCGCGAAGTGTCGAAGTCGATCATGCCGGGAGACACTTACGACCCGGCGACGGCGATGGGCACGATCGTGGACCGCACGCAGTTCGATCGCGTGAACGACTACATCAAGATCGGCGAGTCCGAAGGTGCAAAGATCCACACCGGTGGACGACCGGTCGAGCCAGTGCCCGGCGGTGTGTTCATTCCGCCGACGATCTTCAAAGACGTGAAGCCCGGCATGCGGATCGAAAAGGAAGAGATCTTCGGACCGGTGCTCGGCTCGGTACGCGTCACGAGCGAAGAAGAAGCCGTGCGCATCGCGAACGACACCCAGTATGGCCTCGGCGCCGCACTGTGGACTCGCGACGTGAGCAAGGCGCACAAGATCGCGCGTCAGCTCCGAGCAGGAACGGTCTGGGTGAACACCTTCGATCGCAGCAGCATCACGACCCCGTTCGGCGGCTTCAAGCAGTCGGGCACGGGTCGCGACCGCTCGTTGCACTCGATCGAGGGGTACACCAACCTGAAGACCACCTGGATTCAGCTCTAACTCGATTACAACCACACGACATTTGGGGGAACACATGCGTTGCGGATTCATCGGACTCGGACACATCGGCAAGTACTTGGCGGGCAGCCTCGTGCGCAACGGATTCGAGGTCACCGTGTACGACCTCGACCCGAAGGCGGTCGAAGGACTCGTGGCCAAGGGTGCGAAGGCCGCCACGTCGATCAAGGGCGTGTGCGATGCCTCCGACACGGTGTTCACCTGTCTGCCGTCTCCGCGCGCGATCGACACGGTCGTCGCTGGACCCGGCGGCGTGATCGAGTCGCTCGCTGGTCGCAGTTCGCGCGGCACGTGGGTCGACATGAGCACGAACGACCAGAGCGAGACCGAGCGTCTCGGCGCACTCGCCGAATCGAAGGGCGTCAACGTGCTCGAGTCGCCGGTGACCGGTGGCGTGCACAAGGCGGCCACGGTGACATCACCGTGCTCGTCGGTGGCAAGACCGAGGTGTTCAAGGCGCATGAGAAGGCATTGAACGCGATGGGCAACCCGGTGCTCTACATCGGCGATCTCGGCAAGGCCGCGGTCATCAAGGTGATCACCAACATGCTCGCCTTCATCCATCTCGTTGCGGCAGGCGAGGCGTTGATGTTGTCCAAGCGCGCGGGTCTCGACCTCGGCGTCGCCTTCGAGGCGATCAAGCAGTCGTCGGGCAACAGCTTCGTGCACGAGACCGAGAGCCAAGTCATCTTGAACGGCTCGTACAACATCAATTTCACGATGGATCTCGCATTGAAGGATCTCGGCTTTGCGATGGGATTCGGTCGTGAGTTCGGCGTGCCGCTCGACTTGGCGGGACACACGTACCAGACGTTCATCCGCGCCAAGGAGGCCTACGGCGGCGATGCATGGTCGTCGCAAGTGGTGAAGCTGCTCGAGGATGCGACGGGTACCGACCTGCGCGCCCCGGGATTCCCCGCAGAACTGGAATAGCCTGACCCCATCCAACACGTGGGGGTGTGATGGGCGTCGTCAAGCAAACTCGTCGAGAGCTCGCCGCAGCGTTCCGCTGGGCGGCGCGCCTCGGTTATCACGAGGCGGTCGCCAACCACTTCAGTGCGGCGGTGTCCGACGACGGCCAGAAGTTCCTCGTCAATCCCGTCGGTAGTCACTTCTCGCGAATCCGGGCCCGTGATCTCGTGCTCGTCGACACGAGTCAAACCGGCGACTCGCTGTCCTTCGGCGTCGATCCGACCGCATGGGTGTTGCACTCACACATCCATCGTCACGTGCCGCGCGCTCGATGCATCCTGCACACGCACATGAAGTACGCGACAACGCTTGCATGCCTCGAGGGTTACGAGTTCCAGATGGTGGATCAGAACGCGTGTCGATTCCACGACACGATCGCCTATGACCGCAACTACTCGGGACTCGCACTCGACCCCGAGGAAGGGGAGCGCGTCGCCCGACTGTTCGGTGCCGACAAAGAGGTGTTGTTCCTCGGCAATCACGGCGTGATGGTCATCGGGCAGAGTGTCGCCGAAGCCTTCGACCTGCTCTATTACTTGGAGAAGGCGAGCGAGGTCCAGGTGCTCGCGCTGTCGACGGGCCGACCGCTGTCGATCATCCCCGACGAGGTCGCCGCGCATGCCGCTCGCCAGTGGCGCGAGTATCCCGATGTCGCACGACTGCACATGGACGCGTTGATGGCGATCCTCGATGAGGAGAGCCCCGACTACGCCAAGTAGTAGTTTTTGAAAGGTCATTCGGGCGACGTGGCCCGACGAAGAGCAAAGGTGGACAGATGAAAGCTGCAGTGTGTCGCGAATTCGGCAAGCCCCTCGTGATCGAGGAGGTCAACCTGGCCGATGAGGGTCCGGGCGAGGTTCGCGTCAAGATCGCCGCAGTCGCGATCTGTCACAGCGACATCACGTATGCCGACGGCGGCTGGGGCGGCACGTTGCCCGCGATCTTCGGACACGAGTGCGCCGGTGTCGTCGAGCGAGTCGGCCAAGGCGTCACCACGGTGAAGGCCGGCGACACCGTCGTCGTCACGCTCATTCGCTCCTGTGGTCACTGCCACGGTTGCAGCCGCGGCATGCCCGTCACGTGTTCGACGCAGTTCCCACTCGACGAAGTCGCCGATCACGGACGCCAAGGGCAACTCGATCGTGCAGAGCATGCGCACGGGTGGCTTCGCCGAATACGTCGTCGTGCACGAGTCACAGTGCGTGTCGGTACCGACCTCGATCCCTGCGCCGAGTGCGTCGCTCCTCGCGTGCGGCGTGATCACCGGCTTCGGCGCGGTGACGAACACCGCCAAGGTTGCGGCCGGTAGTCATGTCGTGGTCATCGGCACCGGTGGCGTGGGCCTCAACTCGATCCAGGGCGCACACGTCTCCGGCGCGCGCAGCGTGATCGCCGTCGACATCGCCGACAACAAGGTGGAGGCCGCCAAGAAGTTCGGCGCCACCCACGGCGTGAACTCGAAGACCACCGACGTCACCGCAAAGGTGATGGAGATCACTGGTGGTCACGGTGCGGACTACGTGTTCGTCACCGTCGGTGCCAAGCAGGCCTTCGACTCCTCATACGGGATGCTCGCCAAGGGCGGCTCGATGGTGATGGTCGGCATGCCCGCAAGCGGCGTGATGTCGGAGATCGACCCGGGCACGATGGCTGCCTACAGCCAGAACATCCTCGGTTCGAAGATGGGTTCGGCTCGGATCCAGGTCGACATCCCGAACCTCGTCGATCTCTACTCGCAGGGTCGCGTCAAGCTGGACGAGCTCGTGACGAAGACCTACAAGCTCGAAGACATCAACGAGGCCATCGACGCCGTCAAGCGCGGAGACGCGCTGCGCAACGTGATCGTGTTCTGACATGAAGGTCGTCGACGTCAAGACCTTCGTGGTCGGCAATCCGCCACCACGATTCGGTGGTCGGTATTTCATCTTCGTGAAGTTGACGACCGACACCGGCATCACCGGCATCGGCGAGATCTACACCGCGACGTTCACGCCGCACATGGTCGCCAAGATGGCCGAAGAAGTGGCTGCACGCCACGTCGTCGGTCGCGATCCGTTCCACATCGAGGCGATGTGGCGCGAGACGTACGGTCGCGGGTATTCGCTGCGACCCGACCTCACGATGGGTGGCATCGTGAGTGGTCTCGAGATGGCGATGTGGGACATCTGCGGCAAGGAAACTGGCAAGCCCGTCTACGAACTCCTCGGCGGACGCGTGCACGACAAGTTGCGCGCCTACACCTATCTCTATCCACCGGTCGGTGTCGACGTGTACGCCGACGACCCCGTCTACAGCGATCCCGATGCCGCGGCCGAAGCCGCCGTGCGCGAGGTCGAGCGCGGGTTCACCGGAGTGAAGTTCGATCCCGCTGGTCGCTACTCGGTCTACGACGGTCGTCAGCCGGCGCTCCATCTCATGGATCTCTCCGAGAAGATGGTGCGCGCGGTACGCGAAGCGATCGGCGATCGCGCCGACATCTTGTTCGGCACGCACGGTCAGTTCACCGCATCCGGTGCGATCCGACTCGCCCGAAAGCTGGAGAAGTACGACCCGCTGTGGTTCGAAGAGCCGTGCCCGCCGGACAGCCCGGAAGAGATCGCCAAGGTCGCGCGCGCGACCAGCATCCCGATCTCCTCAGGCGAGCGACTGACGTCGAAGTACGAGTTCCATCAGTTGCTCAAGCTCGGCGCTGCATCGATCATCCAGCCGGACCTCGGTCGCTCCGGTGGACTCCTCGAGACGAAGAAGATCGCCGCGCTCGCCGAGGTGTATCACGCAGTCGTCGCCCCGCACCTCTATTGCGGACCGGTCGTTGCAGCAGCGAACATCCAGCTCGCCACGTGCACGCCGAACTTCCTCATCTTGGAGACCATCCAGGGATGGCAGGGATTCCACGCACAGTTGGTGAAGACCTCGATTCACTTCGACTCGGGCTTCATCGTCCCGCCGACCGAACCCGGTCTCGGTGTCGAGTTGAACGAGGACGTCGCGAACGCTCATCCGTACGACGGCACCGCACTGCATCTCGAGATGAGCGAGCAACCCGCAACG
>RFNE01000312.1 GCA_009927375.1 Actinomycetota bacterium
CACCCGCGACTCCGTCAGCGACACTTTCCCTTCGCGATCGGCGCCCTCGAGCGAGATCGCTGGCTCGTGCACATGCTGGCCGCGGTCGAGGAAGTCTCCTCGGACGAAGGAATCCGCAGCCGAGCTCACCGAATACATGGTTCGGGCAGCCGAACACATGGTCAACGTCGAGGGTTGATCAGCGCAACGCGTAGCAGGCGATGCCCGCGGCGATCGCCACGTTCAACGAGTCGATTCCGTCGCGCATCGGAATGCTCGCAAGATGTGCACACGCCTCGGCCATCTCCGCGCTGAGTCCATTGCGCTCCGAGCCGAGCACGAGAGCACGTGGTGCGGAGCTCGATGCGATCGAGGCAATGTCGAGCACCTCACGAGTTGGATGCGACGGGGTGAGGCCGACGACGTCGAAGCGGTGAGCAGCGAGGGTCTCGATCAGTTCGTTGGTTGACGAATATCGCGCGTGTGGGAGCGCGAAGGTCGTTCCCATTGCGACGCGCAACGCACGCCGTGCGAGAGGGTCGCTCGAGGAGGTGTCCAGCAGGAGTCCATCCCAGCCGAGTGCGGCAGCGCTGCGCACGATCGATCCCACGTTGCTCGGGTTGTCGATTCCGTCGAGGACGACCAGTCGCTTCGACGAAGAGACGATGTCGGTCAGTGTGCGCACCGCGGGCCGACGAAAGACTCCGATCGCATCGAGGGGCACACCGAGGCCGGTGACCTCGCGGCGAATGTCGGCGCTCGCGACGAGAGTGGTGCCGCCCGCAGTGGCGATCCGATCCGCGAAGCGATTCGCAGTCTTCGGGTCGCAGAGCACGTGCTCGGGAATGCATCCGGCATGCAATGCGCGCTCGACGACGAGGTCGCCCTCGGCGATGAAGTGTCCTTCTCCGACCGCGTTGCGTCGTTGGGCGATCGTCGTCAATTGACGTTCACGCCAGCGGAATGCGTCCAGGCGTTGGTCGTCGGCGCGGTCGACCTCGATGATCATGGCGCCTAGAAGTGCCAGGGGTAGTCGTCCCAGTTGGGGTCGCGCTTTCGAGGAATGCGTTGCGGCCCTCTTCGGCCTCGTCCGTCATGTAGGCGAGTCGCGTCGCCTCGCCGGCGAACACCT
>RFNE01000343.1 GCA_009927375.1 Actinomycetota bacterium
TGCCCGTGTGGCCGCCGCCCTCGGTGCCCTGGGCGACGACGAAGTCGCAACCGCTGGCGACCGCGTTCACCGCGTGGCGCACCTTGCCGCACATCGAACCGACGAGGACGCCATTGGCGTGCAACTTGTCGATGATGTCGCGTGGCACGCCGAGACCCGCGACGAAGATGCGCGCACCCGAGGCGATGATCAGGTCCACGTCGCGCTCGAGCGTGTGGGGCAGTGCGGTCAACAAGTCCACGCCGAAGGGCTTCTTCGTCAACTTCTTCACGCCCTCGATCTCCGTGGCGAGCACTCCTTCGCCCATCGTCGAGGCGCCGAGCGTGCCGATGCCGCCGGCTTCGGAAACCGCCGCGACGAGTGCGTGGTACGACACGCCACCCATGCCCGCGAGCATGATCGGGTGCTCGATGTCGAGCATCTCCGTCAGGCGCGTCTTCATTCCACCACCGTAGCCCTCGTCACTTGGACGACCCGAGGGAGACGCCCGGTCGCTTCAAGAATCCGCGATGCCAGCGCGACGGAGTGAAGATCGCCGCGCGGGGCTCGTCTTCGAACATCCAGCGCACGAAGTTGCGTCGGGTCCAGTCGTTTGCATTCGCCAGGCGCAGCGCACCGCGCGCGCCGAGTTCGCTCTTCAGGATCGCACCGAGCGTGACCGACATCCGATGGTCGGCGAAGAAGTTCCTGCGGATCTCGCGTCTATATGTACGACTGACCGAGCGTGCACCTCGCGCACGACTCGTTGCGATCGCTTGGCCCGCGAGCACGCCCGACAAGAGCGCTTGGCCGATTCCCTCGCCGGTGAGCGTGTCGGTCACGCACGCGGCGTCGCCGACGAAGAGCACGCGCTCATGGGTGAGCGTCGCCGACGTGACGCGAGCGGGGATCGGCCATGCCGTGTGACGACCCTCGAGTGTTGCGTTCTCGCCGAGTGCTTCGCGCACGTGCGGGCGGGACAAGATGTCCGGCCACAACGTGTTCATGTCCTGCACGCTGTGGCGACCACCGCGCAGGATGCCAAAGCCGATGTTCACTCGACCGTCGCGCAACGGGAACGACCACGCGTATCCGGGCAACAGATCCGAATCGAACCACACGATGAGTCGATCCTTGGCTGGTCCCGTCACGTTGCTCGCGTACTGGCGGAACGCGTGCCACTCACCGAGATAGCCGGGCTGTGACAACCCGAGCGACTTGCGCACTGGAGACCACATCCCATCAGCCGCGATGACGTAACTGCAGTGCACCACGCCGAGACCCTCGACGGACACGACCGCGCCGTCGTCGGTCATCGAGGAGATCTGCGTGAACGTCACGCCCTGGGCGACGCGCACCCCACGGTCGATCGCGGTGCGCACGAGCGCATCGTCGAACTCGAGTCGCGGTGCGATCGCAGCGAAGGTCCCCTGACCGCTCGGAAGCGGCATCGACATCTCGCGACCAGAAGGGGAGCGCAACCACACGTCACTCGTCGGCGTCCAGCTCGGCACGAGCGCGGGGTCGAAGTCGAGCGACTCGAGTACGCGCAACGCTCCCGTCGTGAGCCCGTCCCCGCAGCACTTGTCGCGTGGGAACGTGGCCTTGTCGATGACGAGGACGTCGAGTCCCGAACGCTTGAGTTCGAGCGCCGCGGCGATCCCCGCCGGTCCCGCACCGACGACGAGAACATCGCAGTTGACGGTGCTTCGCGGGGAGTCGGACACGGGCAAAGACTAGAGTGCGTCCGCATGAAGCGCTTATGTGAAGGTCGTGTAGCCATTGTCACGGGTTCGGGTCGCGGGATCGGTCGCGAACATGCCCTCTCGCTTGCTCGCCACGGCGCGCACGTCGTCGTGAACGACCTCGGTGCCGGCGTCGATGGCTCGGGCGGCGATCTCTCGCCGGCTCAGCAGGTGGTGAACGAGATCGAGGCCATGGGTGGCAAGGCGATCGCCAACGGCGACGACATCTCCACGTGGGCTGGCGCAGAGCGACTCATCCAGACCGCAGTCGACACCTTCGGTGATCTGCACGCCGTCGTCAACAACGCCGGCATCCTGCGCGACCGCATGATGGCCAACATGAGTGAAGAGGAGTGGGACGCCGTCATCAAGGTGCACCTGAAGGGCACCTTCGCTCCATCACACTTCGCCGCCGCGTACTGGCGCGATCGTCAGAAGGCCGGCCACCCCGTGGACGGTCGCATCATCAATACGTCGTCGGTGTCGGGCATCTACGGCAACATCGGTCAGACGAACTACGGCGCGGCCAAGGCCGGCATCGCCGCCTTCACCGTGATCTCCGCACTCGAGCTCGCCCGCTACGGCGTGACGGTGAATGCCGTCGCACCCGTTGCACTCACCCGCATGACCGAGAACCTCGGCCCTGCACCGGAGACCGATGAGGAGCGCGAGCAGCGCAGCCCGAAGTGGATCGCACCGATCGTGACGTGGCTCGCCTCGGAAGAATCGAAGGGCGTCACCGGTCGTGTGTTCGAAGCGAGTGGTCAAGTGCTCGCCGTCGCCGAAGGTTGGCATCGTGGACCGACGCACGCACCGGTCGCCGACCCGACCACGCTCGGTCCCGTCGTGGAGGAGTTGCTCGCTAAGGCACGACCGAATGCCGGCATGGATGGTCGCGACGGCACGTGGCCACAACCGCAGGCTAAGTAAAGATTTTTCAAATCGACATACTCCGTTAGTGTCACAGTGTGACCGCGACGGCAATCGAAACATCGAAGTATGAACTGATCGTCGTTGCTGCTCGGCGCGAGATCGAGGAGCGTGGCATCGTCGGCCTTCGCGTGCAGGAAGTCGCCCGTCAGGCCAACTGTTCCGTCTCACTCATCTATCGACACTTCACGAGCCGCGACGGGCTGCTCGCACACGTCCTCACAGAGGACTTTGCACGCAACATTCAGCGATGGGCCGAATTCACCGATGGCATCGAGGCGGGGACTGGGCCGGTCGACTACGACGTGATCATCGACCAACTGCCCGTTCCACAGTCGGCAGAGTTTCGAAGGATGCGCTGGTCGCGCGTCCAGACACTTGCGGCCTCGGTCGACAACGCGCCACTGCGCGAACGATTGAGTGAACTCGCACGCGAGTTCCAAGCGACGAGCGCTCGACTCATTCGCGCGATCGCTCGCCGCAACGACGTGACGATCGACTTCGACATCTCCTCATTCACCCAGCTCACGATGTCGTTCGCCTTCATGCTCATTCACAACGAATGCTCGCGCCGGACGACCAATGGATGACGCCAGAATGCGAGCGTTCTATCGCGATCTGATCTCGCGCTATCTCTCCTAGTAGAACGCGAGTTCGTTCTTTAACGACACCCGACGAGGGTCCAGTTGT
Source organism: Actinomycetota bacterium (assembly GCA_009927375.1). GTDB lineage: Bacteria > Actinomycetota > Acidimicrobiia > Acidimicrobiales > Ilumatobacteraceae > UBA3006. Next base: position 3,345 of record RFNE01000343.1, read on the forward strand.
CCTGATCCAACTGCGGTGTCGATGAACTGGTGCAATGCGATGAGCCCCTGTGGGTGCTTCTCGATGACCGCCATCGGAATGCTCTGCGGCCGCCCGCGCTCGGGTCGGAACACCGCGATCACTGAACCGTAAGGATCGTCGGCTGCGCTCACCTCGATCAGATCCCGTGCCTCGATCGAGCGAATGCCGAACAAGCCGACCACCTCGAGGCGATCGGGAGTCATGCGTACGACTCGCCCAGAAGTGACCGCCACATAGGCGAATGCAACGATGAGGGTCACGCCGACCCACGTCAGCCAGCGCTCGTGCAGGAGATTGGACGCAACGAGTGCTCCGACGCCGCCGACGAAGGCAACGGTGGATCGAGCGCGGTCGGTGACCGACCATTGATGCGAGCCGACGA
>RFNE01000087.1 GCA_009927375.1 Actinomycetota bacterium
GATTTCGCTGCGTGGCACGACCATGTCGCGCTCAATGGGATCTTTGCGATCCACGACGTGTTCACCGATCCTGCGCAGGGTGGCCAGGCTCCTTACGAGGAGATCTACCTTCCGGCGGTTTCTTCGGGGAAGTTCCGTGAAATCTCGGCGACCGGCTCGCTCAGGGTCTTGCTCCGCGTCGCGTAGGCGATCGAGCTAGACGCGACGCGAGATCGAGTCGATCTCCGTAGCCAATTCAACGTCATGTGTGGAGAGTCCACCGATGGCGTGAGTCGTGACCCGAATGAAGACACGGTTCGGGTAACGAATGTCGATGTCCGGATGATGGTCGAGGCGATCAGACGCCGAGATCACGTCTCGAACGAAGTCGGCGATGACCGCGAAGGACCGCAGTTGAAACTCACGTGAAATCGATCCGTCGCCAATATTCCAGTCGGCGAGTTGTGGCAGTGCACGCGCCGCCTCGTCGTCGAGTGGGGTGTAGCGCATCTCGCTCAGTCGATGACGCTGGAATCGAGGAAGATGGCGCTCGCTGGAGTCGCATTCGAGATCGCATCTGCGGCGAGGATCACGGCCGCACCGGTGTAGGCGCTGCACTCCTCGGCGGGGAAGACGATCCGATTCGGGTAGACGATGCCGGTGAAGTACGCACCACTCTCCGTGCGGTGAGCCCTCGTCCACAAGAGGAGTTCCTTCGCGCGCTCGATGTCGCCAGCGGCGGCGTGAGCGAGTGAGCACTCCGCGGTCTCGGCAGCGGTCACCCAATCTTCGTCGTTGACGCAGCGGACGCCGCGACCATCGATCACGAACTCATCCCACTTCGAACGCAGACGCTCTTTTGCATCAATGCCGGTCGTTGCACCGGTGAGGACCGGGTAGTACCAGTCCATCGCCCATCTCTCCTTCGGTTCGAATGCGCTCTGATTCGTGTTGATCGCAAGATCGATCGCATCCGCCGCAGCACGCCATTCGGGTTGGTGTTCACCGAGCAGCGCGCCGAGGTTCGCTCCGCAATGCAGCGCATGGCGGATCGACGATGAGCCGGTGAGGAGTGAATAGTCCCACGGCTTCGACTCCAACTCGCGCGCCCAGAGGATCGTTCCATCAGGCTTGCGCATGTCGAGGACCCAGGTGAGAGCTCGCTTCACGGTCGGCCACATGAGTGCGACGAAGCCCAAGTCGTCGGTTGACAACCAGTGGTGCCACACGCCGGTGGCGACGTACGCGCACACGTTGGTGTCGAGCTTGGGATCCTCGAGACTGCCATCGGGCATGTAGTAGTTGTGCCAACTGCCGTCGTTCCGTTGCGCAAGACTCAGCCAGCGGTACGCGCGCTGTGCTTCGTCGTGGAATCCCATCACGTCGAGTGCCATCGCCGTCTCAACGTGATTCCACGGATCGCAGTGTCCTCCGTCGAACCACGGAATCATCCCGTTGGCGAGCTGAAGTGATGCGATCGAGCGTGCCGTCAGCATCAACTCGTCATGCGTGATGATCGCTTCGAGGCGGTCGTTTTGGAGTCCGAGCATCGTCATCGCGAAGAACCCCCAATGGGCTTCGTTGCATAGACGATGTAGCTCTTGCCGAGGACGGGGGCGAGGATTCGCTCGAGGGTGCGTGTGAGTTTTGGTGCAGCGATGATGTCCCATTCGAGGAAGCGCTTGTACGCATTCACGAAGCGATTGTCTTCGCGTGCCGGCCCAACCGCGCAACGCAACCACCAGTAGGGCGAGTGCAATCCGTGAGCCCGGTGCTCTCCCCGAATCGTGAGGCCACTCGCACGAACCTTGGCCTTCAATTCGGTCGCGCTGTAGATCCGCACGTGGCCACCGGGAACGAACGGTGCGTGGTATTCGTCC
>RFNE01000207.1 GCA_009927375.1 Actinomycetota bacterium
CTCGGCATTGCCCATGGTGTCCATTGCCTTTGCAGCCCTCAGCACCATGAGTCGCATCGCCTCGATCTCGATGCGTGCTTTGGCGATCACTTCGGTGTTCTTGCCGAGTCGTGCCAATGGCTTGCCGAATGCCTCGCGATGCAATCCGCGACGGATCATCAGCTCGAGCGCTCGTTCTGCAGCACCGATCGAACGCATGCAGTGATGGATGCGACCCGGTCCGAGTCGCACCTGAGAGATCTCGAACCCACGACCCTCGCCGAGCAACATGTTCGATGCCGGCACACGGACGTCGGAGAAACGCAGGTGCATGTGACCGTGCGGTGCGTCATCCTCACCGAACACTTCCATCGGTCCGAGGATCTGGACACCTGGGGTGTCCATCGGGACGAGGATCTGTGAGTGACGACGATGTGGTGGGCCGTCGGGGCTCGTCATCAGCATGCAGATCAGGATCTTGCAGCGCGGGTCCCCCGCTCCGGAGATGTAGTACTTCTCACCATTGATGACCCATTCATCTCCGTCGAGCACTGCGCGACATTCCAAGTTCTTTGCATCCGACGATGCGACATCGGGCTCGGTCATCGCGTATGCGGAGCGGATCTCACCATTCAGGAGTGGCTTGAGCCACCGCTCCTTTTGTTCTGGTGTTCCAACCGCTCGAGCACCTCCATGTTCCCGGTGTCTGGCGCGCTGCAGTTCATACATTCAGACGCGATCGGGTTCTTGCCGAGTTCGGCGGCGATGTATGCGTAGTCGAGGTTGGAGAGGCCTTCGCCAGTCTCCGCGTTCGGCAGGAAGAAGTTCCACAATCCTTTGGCCTTCGCCTTGTTCTTCAGCCCTTCGAGCAACTCCAGCTGACCAGGGCCGTACTGCCAACGATCCGGTCTTCCCTCGCCCAGCTTGAAGAACTTCTCCGTGACGGGATCGATCTCATCGCGGATGAACGCGGTGACCGCCTCGAACAACGGCACCGCCTTGGCGGACATCGCCAAATTCATTGCGTCGTCGGTGGTGATTCCTGAATGCATTCCTGGTGCGGGCATACCGCCACGCTACCCCTCGTCCGACTAACGATGTCCTATCGAACTGGCGACAACACCACCAGTGGAATCTCTCGCGACGTCCTCTGTTGATACGAGCGATAGCCCTTGTACGCAGCCTCGACGCTCGGCCACCATCGAGCACGCTCATCTGGCGTAGCCGTGCGCGCATTCATCGAGATCGTTGGTCCACCCTTCACTCGTGCTTCGACGCGTGGGTTCGCAACGAGGTTGAGGTACCACGCAGGATGATGATCATCGCCACCGCGTGATGCAACGATGACGACATCGTCGCCCTCTTGTACTGGTGACGTCAGCAAGACGGTCCGCTTCTCTCCGGACTTTCGACCGACCGTCGTCAGTTCGACCACCGGCATCACACCAACTTGCCAACCCGCTCGACCACCAGTCACCGCCATGATCACGCGGTGAACTGCATTCATCCCTTTGAGGTATGCATCGCTTGGCATGGCTCAACTTTACGCCTCGCCCGCAGTCGCTCGACACCCGTAGTGTGCTGGGGATGAAAGATCTCTTCTCCCTCAAAGGTCGCGTCGCACTCGTCACCGGTGGCTCGCGTGGCATCGGCGCAATGATCGTTCAAGGCTTCCTCGAACACGGCTGTTCTCGCGTCTACATCACCGCTCGAAAAGCCGCTCAATGCGATGCTGCAGCGAAAGAACTCTCCGAGTACGGCGAATGCATCTCACTCCCCGGCGACGTGTCGACGACCGAAGGCATCGCTGTCCTCGCTGCGCAGATCGCCGAGAGGGAAGAACGTCTCGACATCCTCGTCAACAACGCGGGGGCGGCATGGGGTGCCGAATTCGACACCTTCCCCGAGTCGGGCTGGGACAAGGTCGTCGATCTCAACTTGAAGACGCCGTTCTTCCTCACCCAGGCACTTGCACCACAGTTGCGCGCGGCCGGTGCATCGGGCCACCTTGCGAAAGTCATCAACATTGCATCCGTCGACGGAATCTCGATCAACCAGATGGAGACGTACTCCTATGCAGGAAGCAAGGCTGGTCTCATCCACATGACCAAGCGCATGGCACTGCGTCTCGCCAAAGACAACATCATCGTCAGCGCGATCGCTCCTGGTGCGTTTGCGAGCGAGATGAACAAAGCAGCCCGCGACCACGGCGATGCGATCGCTCCGATGATTCCCGCGGGACGCATCGGGACACCCGAGGACATGGCCGGAGCCGCGATCTATCTCGCATCCCGAGCTGGCGACTACGTCGTCGGATCGACGCTCATCGTCGACGGTGGCGTCACCTACGCACGTTGAGATCGCTTCGCTCTCGCGCAGCGGTACATTCAGGGTGAGTCGTCATGGTCATCGAACCCAAGATCCTGCTCTTCTACAAGTTCACTCCTCTTGCAGACCCAGACGCCATCCGTCTCTGGCAGCGCGAGCTCTGTGAACGCTGGGGCTGACAGGACGAATCCTGCTTTCCAAAGACGGCATCAACGGAACCGTCGGAGGGCCGCTCGCATCGGTGAAGAAATACCTGCGTACGACGCGTGAGTATCCGGCGTTCAAGGACATCGACTTCAAGTGGTCGGAAGGGACCGGTGAGGACTTTCCGCGACTCGAGGTGAAAGTTCGACCGGAGATCGTGACCTTCGGGCGACCCGAAGAGATCAAGGTTGACGAAAACGGGATCATCGGCGGCGGGACACACCTCGCACCACATGAAGTACACGAACTCGTCGAACGACGGCCAGATGTTGTCTTCTTCGACGGACGCAACGAATTTGAGGCACGCGTCGGAAAGTTTCGTGATGCGGTCGTCACTAACGCGCAGACCACGCCAGACTTCGTCGCTGAACTCGAGAGCGGGAAGTACGACCATCTGAAGTCGAAGCCAATCGTGACGTACTGCACGGGCGGAATTCGCTGTGAAGTGCTCACGGTGCTCATGAAGAACCGCGGTTTTCAGGAGGTGTACCAAATTGACGGCGGCATCGTCCGCTATGGGGAGACGTTCAAGAACTCCGGCCTCTGGGAGGGATCGCTCTATGTCTTCGACAAGAGACTCGTCACTGACTTCGCCGAAGGTGCAGCCCTGATCGGGTCCTGTGACTACTGCGGCGAGCCGACGAAAGACTTCTACAACTGCTCGACGAACACCTGCCGCAAGCGAACGCTGGTCTGCACGGCATGTGCAAATTCGACGACGCTCATCTCCTGCACCTCGTGCACGAGCGCATCGCTCGTTCCCTGATCTCCCACCCATAGGTCATCCGTCTCTGGGTGTCTCCAATGAACGAATGTGAAGTCTGTGGAATTAGGGTCGTCTTAGTAGGAGACCTCTCATCATGAACACACGCAAGCTCCCTTTCGATTACAAGTGGGTCGTCGCGGTCATCTTCGTCCTCGGCCTATTCATGGAGATCATGGACACCACGATCGTCAACGTGGCCATTCCCACGCTGCAAAAGACGTTCAACGCGTCTGGAGCAGGCATCGAGTGGGTGGTGATCGGTTATCTCCTCTCCATTGCGGTGTGGATTCCGTCCTCGGGCTGGATCGGCGACCGCATCGGAACCAAGCGAACCTTCCTCTTTGCCTTGCTGATGTTCACGATTTCCTCGATGTTGTGTGGTCAGGCCAACAGCATCGGTGAGTTGATTGCGTTCCGCATCTTGCAGGGCGTCGGCGGTGGCATGCTCACCCCTGTCGGAACCGCGATGCTGTATCGAGCATTCCCGCCCGAAGAACGAGCACGGGCCTCAACGGTTCTCGTGATCCCAACCGTGATCGCTCCAGCCTTGGGCCGATCATCGGCGGACTCCTCATCGACCATCTCTCATGGCGTTGGATCTTCTATGTCAACGTTCCGATCGGCATCTTCGGATTGATCTTCGGTGGGCTGTACCTGCGTGAGAGTAAAGAGCCGACCGCAGGCCGCTTCGACGTTGCGGGATTCGTCCTCGCCGCATCCGGCCTCGCCGGAATTCTGTACGCACTCTCGCAAGGTCCGGAGAAAGGTTGGGGGTCTGGCGAGGTGCTCGTCACTGGTTTGGTCGGCGTGGCACTCACGGTCGCGATGGTCGTGGTTGAACTTCGCATCGACCAACCGATGCTCACGCTTCGCCTCTATCGAGACCGCATGTTTCGCAATTCGAACATGATCAACACGCTCTCGTACGCCTCCTTTGCGTCATTTCTCTTCCTCCTCCCGCAGTTCCTGCAATCGCTCCTCGGCTATTCGGCACTCGAGTCGGGACTGACCACGTTCCCCCAGGCAGTCGGCGTGATCCTCGCGAGTCAGTTCGTCGGCAAGCTCTATCACACCATCGGTCCACGTCGCCTCGTCGCAGCAGGTCTCGTTGGCGTATCGCTGTCCAACATCCCGTTCATGTTCGTCACACTTGGCGTGAGTCAGATGACGATTCGCGAACTGATGTTCCTCCGCGGACTCAGCATGGCATTTGCATTCGTGCCCCTCCAAGCAGCAACGTACGCAAACATTGCCAAGCAAGACACAGGTCGCGCGTCGGCGATCTTTTCCACACAACGCCAAGCATCGGCCGCGATCGGTGTCGCGATCCTGGCCACGCTCTTCCACTCGCGTCTCATCCACCTCTCGAATGACGCCGCACCGACACCCGAGGTCACGTTGCAGGCATTCCACTTCGCTTTTGCTGGGAGCATCGTGATCTCCCTCATGGGCGCGGTGTTCGCCGCATTGTTCATCCGCGACATCGATGCAAAGCCGACGATGCACCCACGCCCCAAGAAGAAGAGCGCCGTCGCGGCCTAACAGGGTCACTCACCAGGACGTTGGCGAGCCCACCGACCTCCAGAGTTTTGGCACCCGACACTACGATGTGTCCGACCTAGTTGGGTCAAGACAAGGATCACCACATGCGAGCGTTATTCAAGCCGTCTGCAGCACCTGGGCTCGAGATGATCGAGTGCCCCGAGCCGACGCCTGGACCGAATGAAGTCAAGATACGTGTCGAGCGCACCGGTATCTGTGGCACCGACCTCCACATCGAAGCGTGGGATGCCTGGGCCGCATCGGCAGTGAACGCCCCACTGATCATCGGTCACGAGTTCTCGGGACGCATCGTCGAACTTGGCTCGGATGTCACCTCACTGGAAGTCGGCACCCTCGTCTCGGGCGAAGGTCACGTCATCTGTGGCACCTGCCGTAACTGCCGAGCTGGTCGGCGCCACATGTGCAAGAACACTTCAAGCGTCGGCGTGAATCGAAATGGTGCATTCGCCGAATACGTGGTCATTCCCGCGAGCAACGTCTGGGTCCACTCGGCTGCCGTCGACGCCGAGCTCGGCGCGATCTTCGATCCATTCGGCAATGCGGTCCACACTGCACTCGCTTTTCCGGTCGCGGGCGAAGACGTCCTTATCACCGGAGCGGGTCCGATCGGACTGATGGCTGCAAAGGTGGCACGCCATGTGGGCGCCAGATACATCGTGGTGAGCGACATCAACGAGTCGCGTCTCGCACTTGCTCGCACGATGGGTGTCGACATCGCCGTGAACCCGCTCACCTCCAGCATCGCTGAAACACAGAAAACCCTCGGCATGAAGGAGGGTTTCGACGTTGCCCTCGAGATGAGCGGTGCACCCACCGCACTCCCCGACATCCTCGACAATCTTGCTCATGGCGGACGAGTGGCGGTCCTTGGTTTGCCAAGCAAAGAGATTTCGATCAACTGGGCGAAGCTCGTCACCCACATGATCACCATCAAAGGGATCTACGGGCGAGAGATGTATGAGACGTGGTACGCGATGAATTCGCTCATCCAAACCGGTCTCGACATCCGCGACGTCATCACCGATCGTTTCCCCGCATCCGAGTGGGAGTCGGCGTTTGCAGCTGCTCGCTCGTCCAATTCCGGCAAAGTCGTGATGGACTGGTCGTAGGTCGGAAGATGTACACCAAGACACGCGCCGAATTACGTAAGACGCTCGACGAGATCAAGTCTGCCGGCTTGTACAAACAGGAACGGCTGCTCGACTCACCCCAAGCTCCGCACGTTGAAAGCGGTGACCGAGACCTCCTGAATTTTTGCTCCAACAACTACCTCGGTCTGGCCAACCACCCCGATGTCATCGCCGCGGCCAAGCAGTCGCTCGACGCGAACGGATTCGGGATGGCAAGTGTTCGCTTCATCTGTGGCACGCAGACCCAACACGATGAACTTGAATCTCGACTGTCGCGCTTGCTTGGCACCGACGCAACGATCCTGTTCCCGTCGTGCTTCGACGCAAACGGAGGCGTCTTCGAAGTCCTCCTCGACCAAGGCGATGCCGTCATCTCCGACGAACTCAATCACGCCTCGATCATCGACGGCATCCGTCTCTGCAAGGCCACCCGCTATCGCTACAAGAACCGAGACATGGCAGACCTTGAGGCGCAACTCGTCGCCGCCAAGGGTGCCCGCCGCACGCTCATCGTCACCGATGGGGTGTTCTCCATGGATGGATCCTTCGCGCCACTCCCCGAGATCTGTGACCTCGCCGAGAAATACGACGCGCTCGTCATGGTCGATGATTCCCACGCGATCGGGTTCATCGGAGCGAATGGTGCCGGAACTCCAGAGTTGTTCGGCGTGCGCGATCGCGTCGACATCCTTTCGGGCACCTTGGGCAAGGCGCTTGGCGGAGCGTCAGGTGGCTACATCAGCGCGCACCAAGAGATCGTCGACCTCCTCCGCCAACGTGCGCGTCCCTATCTCTTCTCGAACTCGATTCCCCCGACGGTTGTCGCCGGATCGCTCGTCGCACTCGACCTCGTCGCCAAGGGCGGCAAGGCGCGTGAGACACTGCAGCAGAATGCAAAACGATTCCGCGACAAGATGGCCGCCGCAGGATTCACTCTCCTGCCGGGAGAGCATCCCATCGTGCCCGTGATGTTCTCCGACGAGCACGAGGCTGTTCGGATGGCAAGTGCGTTGTTCGGCCTCGGAATCTACGTCGTGGCGTTTTCGTATCCCGTCGTACCGATGGGCAAGGCGCGTATTCGCGTGCAAATCTGCGCAACGCATACGAGCGAAGACATCGACAAGTGTGTAGCCGCGTTCATCGCGGCGCGAGACCAACGCTGACGATTAC
>RFNE01000164.1 GCA_009927375.1 Actinomycetota bacterium
CAGGTGAAATGGGTAACGCACTTCAAGCTGTCAGCCTCGGCGCCGGCCGCACTGTGTTGGCGATCAGTGCAGGCACACTTCATACTTGCGCTGTTCTTGATAACGCAATGTTGAAGTGCTGGGGTAGTGGAGCGAGTGGTCGACGCGGATCCGATTCGACCGCATCAGCTGGTCGAACTGCTGGAACGATGGGGGACTCGCTCGCTGTTGTGGCGTTCGGTGCAGGTCGAAGCGTGAGCGTTGTTGAATCAACGACAACGACAACGACAACGACTTCGTCGACGACAACAACGACGACGGTTGCTCCTACGACAACTACGTCGACTTCGACAACAACGACGGTTGCTCCTACGACAACCACGTCGACTTCGACGACAGTCGCGCCAACAACGACCTTGGCGCCGCCGAGTGGTGGTGATCCGTCTCCCGCAGTCGCTCCTACTCCAACTGTTTCTTCGACAACGAGCACCACATCGTCGACAACGATTCCTCCGACAACTACGTCGACTTCGACGACAGTTCCATTCGTTGTAGAACCCGTTCGTTCGCTCGGTGTGTTGATCCTCCCACCGTTTACCTCGGGTTCGTCTGAGCTGAGTCCGGCACAGACCACTCGCCTTACGCGGTACGCGACACAGTTGCGGGCGGGGGATCGAGTGACCTGCACTGCATATCAGTCGGGGAATCCGACCTTCATCAGCCAGTTGAGCCTTCGCCGTGCCAAGTCGGTGTGCGGGTTCCTCGGTCGGAAGGTGCCGGGCATTGAGGTTCGAGCCGTCACGTCGTTCGCGGACGTTTCCGCACAGGTCCAGCGCCAGGACCTCGCGGGGCTGAGCCCGTCGGCATTGCTTCGGCGGGTGGTGGTTCAGGCCTCACCCGGCCTCCCGAAACTGCGCTGAATGTCGGTTGCCGAACGCGTTTTTCACTGACACACTGGAGGTCGTGAATACCGCAAAGGCAGCCTCTTTCGCAGTTGTCGTCGTAGTAGTTCATTAGGCGCGTCGGCTCACGCCGTTCGCGCCCAAGCCTCCCAGTCGGGAGGCTTTTTTAATCCCCAAAAACACAACCAACGGAGAACACCATGAGTTCCAAGGAGAAGTCGAAGGCCCCAAAGGCCGGTGAGAAGATCACCGGTGCCCAGGCACTGATTCGCGCCCTGGAGATGGAAAACGTAGACGTCATGTTCGGGTTGCCGGGCGGTTGCATCCTGCCCGCATACGACCCGCTCATCGAGTCGCCGATCCGCCACATCCTCGTTCGTCACGAACAAGGTGCAGGTCACATGGCAGAGGGTTATGCACACGTCACTGGCCGACCGGGTGTCGCGATGGTGACGAGTGGTCCAGCTGCAACGAACATGGTCACGCCGTTGTGTGACGCCTACATGGACTCGATCCCGATGGTCTGCATCACTGGCCAGGTTCCCACTGCAGCGATTGGCACGGACGCCTTCCAGGAGTGCGACACCGTTGGCATCACTCGCAGCATCACCAAGCACAACGAACTCGTCATGACCGCCGACGATCTGCCGATGGCCGTTCGTCAGGCATTCCACATCGCGACGACCGGTCGTCCCGGCCCGACGTTGATCGATGTGCCGAAGGACGTTCTGCAGAACACGATGGAGTGGTATTGGCCATCGGATGACGAAGTCGAGGACTCGCTCCCCGGATACAAGCCGAACACCAAGGGTCATGCACGCATGATCAAGGAAGCTGCACAGCTCATCCTGCAGTCCAAGCAGCCAATCCTGTACGTCGGTGGTGGCGTGTTGAAGGCGCGTGCGGCCTCCGCATTGCGCGAATTGGCCGAGCTGACCCAGATCCCCGTCGTCACGACGCTGATGGCGCGCGGTGCGTTCCCCGACGATCACCCGTTGTGCCTCGGCATGCCGGGAATGCACGGAACGGCGACTGCAGTCACCGCAATGCAGAAGAGCGACCTGTTGATCGCACTTGGCGCACGCTTCGACGACCGCGTCACTGGACGCGTGAATGCGTTCGCGCCCGACGCGAAGATCATCCACGTCGACATCGACCCGGCCGAGCAGGGCAAGGTCCGCAAGCCAGACGTGCCGATCGTCGGCGATTGTCGATTGGTGATCGAAGAGATCGTCAAGGCGATCCACGACCTCACCAAGGGCGGCGTCGAGCAGGTTGACATCCAGCCATGGCGTAGCCGCATCAGTGGATGGCGCGAACAGTTCCCGCTGCACTACGAGCCGAGCCAGCCTGGCAACGCGCTCAAGCCACAGTTCTGCTTGGAAAAGCTGCGTGACGCTGCGCCCGAGGGCACGATCCTCGTGTCGGGCGTCGGTCAGCACCAGATGTGGTCGAGCCAGTACTGGAAGTTCAACGAGCCGTACACCTGGGTCAACTCGGGTGGTCTCGGCACGATGGGCTTCTCGGTCCCGGCGGCGATCGGCGCCAAAGTCGGCCGACCGGACAAGACGGTGTGGGCGATCGACGGTGATGGTTGCTTCCAGATGACCGCACAAGAACTCGTCACGGCGTCGCTCGAGCGCATCCCGGTGAAGATCGGCATCCTCAACAACTCCTATCTCGGCATGGTTCGTCAGTGGCAGGAGATGTTCTACGAGGAGCGCTACAGCGAGGTCTATCTGTCAACCGAGGTTCCGAACTTCGTCAAGTGGGCCGAGTCGATGGGATGCGTCGGCATCCGCGTCGATGACCCGAGCGAAGTCGAGAGCGCGATCGACAAGGCGAACTCGATCAACGACCGTCCGGTCGTCGTCGACTTCCGTGTCGATGCAGGGAGAAGGTGTTCCCGATGGTCGCCGCTGGTCAGAGCAACGACGACATCATGTTGCACCCAACGCAACAGCCACGAAAGGAGTTCCTGCGATGAGCGGAGCCAATCCATACGGCAGCGCACCGACGCACCACATGTTGTCGGTGCTCGTGCAGAACCGACCAGGAGTGCTCGCGCGCGTCGCGAGTCTCTTCGCGCGTCGTGGCTACAACATCTTCTCGCTGGCGGTCGCTCCGACTGAGCACGAGGAGTA
>RFNE01000255.1 GCA_009927375.1 Actinomycetota bacterium
GGCGACTGGGTCGTGTCGCGCGATGTATACCCGCAGGGTCTCACCCCGCTCATCGAGCACGTTGAGTCACTTGGAATGGACTTTGGTATCTGGGTCGAACCTGAGTGCGTGAACGAGGACAGCGACGTGTTCCGCAATCACCCGGAGTGGGTGCTCGCCGATCGCGGTCGAGAACCGATTCGCGGGCGCAATCAGCTCGTGTTGAACCTCGCGATTCCTGACGCGTTCGACCACGTCCTTGGACAACTGGATGCATTGTTGTCGAACAACCGAATCGCCTACGTGAAGTGGGACATGAACCGAGCCCATGTCGCGGGAAGCGGTCTCGATGGGGCGGCAGGAACGCACGCCCAGACCCTCGCCGTGTATCGCTTGATCGATGAGCTGCGCACTCGCCACCCGAAGGTCGAGTTCGAGTCGTGTGCCTCGGGTGGTGGACGGGTCGACCTCGGCATGATCCGTCGCGTCGATCGCGTGTGGGCGAGCGACACGATTGACGCACTCGAGCGTCAAGAGATCCTCCGTGGGTTGTCACTGACTCTTCCACTCGAGTTCATCGGGAGCCATATCGGTTCCCGCGTCGCACACACCACGGGGCGTCGTCACAGCATCGCATTCAGAGGTTTGACGGCACTCTTTTGGTCACCTTGGGGTCGAATGGAATCTCATCGATGCAAGCGAGGGAGAGCTCAAGACGTTGAGCGAGATCGTGGCGTTGTACAAGCGCTCACGTGACCTCTTGCACTCGGGGACGTTGGTGTACTGCGACCTCGCACAACCACTCGTCGATCCGTCAGCGAATTCCTATGGAGTGATTGCGGCCGATCGGAGTGAAGCGCTCTTCACGTATGTCCAGTTGCGCAGCGAGCGGCACCAGACGCCTGACATCATCCGCATCACGGGGCTCGATCCCGACGCGAACTATCGCGTTTCGGTCATCGACATTGCGGGTGGTGTGCATGGAATGGCGCGACGCCAACCCGAATGGGTGACCTCGTCGGTGACGATGCGCGGCATCGACCTCGAAGTCATCGGCCTTCAGCCACCTGCGATCGTGCCCGAATCCGCAGTGCTCTTCAGCCTCAGTCGCCAATAGCCTGAAGGGCTGTGACGACCCCCGATCCGAGTGCTCGACTGTCGCGCGACGTGGTGGCAAAGGTCGCCCGTTTGGCCCGACTCGACCTGACTCCCGACGAACTCGATGTGATGACCAATCAGCTCGCCGGCATGCTCGACCACTTCAGCGACATCGACAAGTTGGATCTCGCCGATGTTGCGCCCCTTGCCCAGCCATTGCCACTAAAGAACGTGTTGCGCGACGACGTCGTCGTGAAAGGCCTCGATCGCGACGAGGTTCTCGCCGCCGCGCCGGCCGCTGAGGACGGCCGTTTCCGAGTGCCGCCGACGATCGGCTTCCAGGAGTAACGGTGGCCTTCCAGACCGCAGTCGACATCGCCAAGCAGGTTGCGAGTGGTTCGCTCAGCGCAACCACCGTTCTTGAGGAGCACCTCTCCCGCATCACAGAGCGCGAAGGCGAGGTCCACGCCTTCAACCTCGTCACAACGGAGTCTGCGCGTGCGACTGCACAGGCGATCGATGAGTCGGTCGCCAAGGGTCGACCCGTTGGTCCACTCGCCGGAGTGCCGATCGCACTGAAAGACAACATGTGCACACGTGGAGTTCCCACGACGTGTTCGTCCAAGATCCTCGAAGGTTGGAAGCCGCCGTACGACGCCACCGTCGTCACTCGTCTTGCCGCGGCAGGCGCAGTGTTCGTCGGCAAGACGAACCTCGATGAATTCGCGATGGGCTCGAGCACGGAGAATTCCGCGTTCGGGCCAACGCGCAACCCACTCGACACATCGCGCGTGCCTGGAGGATCGAGTGGTGGTAGCGCCGCTGCGGTCGCCGCAGGGTTTTCGGCCGCGAGTCTCGGAAGCGACACGGGTGGAAGCATCCGTCAGCCAGCAGCGCTGTGTGGTCTCGTCGGCGTGAAGCCGACCTACGGGGTCGTGAGCCGACAGGGACTGGTTGCGTTTGCGAGCAGCCTCGATCAGATCGGACCGTTCACGCACACCGTCGCTGACGCCGCCTTGTTGATGGAAGTGATCGCGGGTCACGACGAGAACGACTCGACGTCGCTTCCACAGCCCGCTCCATCGCTGACCGCGGTGTTGGATCGTGGAGTGAAAGGTATGCGCATCGGTCGCATCACCGACCTTCCGGAGGGTTGTGAGCCAGAAGTCCTCACGCGACTCGACGAGGCTTTCGAGACACTTCGTCGCGCGGGTGCAACGATCGTCGACATCACGTTGCCGTCGCTGTCGTATGGCTTGACGGCGTACTACCTCGTCGCACCGGCAGAGGCGAGCAGCAACCTCGCTCGTTACGACGGAGTGCGGTACGGGCTTCGCGTGGACGCACCAGACCTCAATGCGATGTATGCAGCGACTCGCTCGCAGGGCTTCGGCCCCGAAGTGAAGCGCCGCATCATGCTCGGCACCTATGCGCTGTCGGCTGGGTACTTCGACGCCTATTACGGCAAGGCATTGAAGGTTCGCCGCCTCCTCGCAGACGACTTCTCTCGGGCATACAGTTCGTGCGACGTCATCCTCACTCCGACCTCGCCGACGGTCGCATTCAAGCTCGGCGAGAAGACGAACGATCCGCTCACGATGTACCTGTGCGACGTGTTCACGATCCCCACCAACCTCGTGGGACACGCGGCGATGAGCGTGCCATTCGGCAAGGGCGCACACGACTTACCAGTAGGCGTGCAGGTGCTTGCGCCCGCCCTTGGTGAGGAGCAGATGTTCATGGTTGCTGCCGAATTGGAGCGTGGGCGATGAGCAACGCAACGAGCGCACCGTCGAATTCCGTTGCACTTCCCGACGGCTGGGAGATGGTCGTCGGCCTCGAGGTCCACGTGGAGCTCGACACCAAGACCAAGTTGTTCTCCGCGAGCCCCAATCGCTTCGGTGACGATCCAAACACCAACATCGACCCGGTGACGCTCGGGCTTCCCGGTGCCCTTCCCGTGCTCAACCGACGAGCAGTCGAGTTGGCCATCCGACTCGGTCTCGCGCTCAACTGCACGGTGCAGGCGAGCACGTTCCACCGCAAGAACTACTTCTATCCCGACCTTCCCAAGGCGTATCAGATCTCGCAGTACGACCAGCCGATCAACGTGAACGGCTACCTGATGCTGCCAGGTGACGTGAAGATCGGCATCGAACGCGCGCACCTCGAAGAAGACACCGGCAAGTCCACACACTTCGGTGGCTCGAGCGGTCGCATTCACGGCAGTGACTATTCGCTCGTCGACTTCAACCGTGCAGGCGTTCCCCTCGTGGAGATCGTGTCCAAGCCCGACATTCGCAACTCCGATCAAGCTCGTCAATACGTCGCGGAACTGCGCAGCATCCTGCTTGCCGTCGGTGCGAGCGACGCCAAGATGGAGGAAGGCTCGATGCGCGTGGACGTGAACGTCTCGGTGCGTCGAACCGGTGAGCCGTTCGGGACGCGATGTGAGATCAAGAACGTGAACTCGATTCGCGCGGTTGGCAAGGCGATTGACTACGAGGCACGCCGCCAGATCGACGTCCTCGAATCAGGGGGAGTGATTCGCCAAGAGACGCGTCACTGGGATGACGCCGAAGGCCGCACGCACACGTTGCGCACGAAGGAAGATGCCGACGACTACCGGTACTTCCTCGAGCCAGACCTCGTGCTCTTGGACCCCGACACCGAGTGGGTGGACGCAATTCGTGCATCGTTGCCGATGCTTCCCGCAGAGCGGCGCGCGCGACTGTCGACCATCACCGGCGCGAACAAGGAAAGCGAAGCGGTCTACGTGATCGTCGAGCGTGGTCAGGACGACTACATCGCGACGGTCGCGGACGCCGGCGGCGATGCATCTCGCGCGCTCGTCTACGTGACACAGGCATTCGCGGAAGAGGGTTCCACACCACGCGTTCCGGCAGCGGACCTTGCACGACTGACGATCCTCGAACGCGATGCCAAAGTGACCGCCACGCAGGCAAAGACGATTCTCTCCGAACTCGTCGCCAACGGTGGTGGGGACGCTGCGAAGATCGCCGCAGAGAAAGGCTTCGAGGCGCTCGACACGAGTGCGGTTGAACAGATGGTCGACGATGCGATCGCAGCTCAGCCAGACGCCTGGGCCAAGTACTGCGCTGGCGAAGAGAAGGCCCTCGGTGCGATCGTCGGTGCGGTGATGAAGGCTTCCAAGGGCAAGGCTGACGGCAAGGTCGTCACCGCCATCCTCTTGTCTCGCAAGGGATAGCGCACAAGTTGCGACAAGATGTTAGGTATGCCTAACATCTTGATGGTCACGAGTTTCCTCATCACCCTCCGCGAAGGGCTCGAAGCATCCCTCATCATTGCGATCCTCCTCACTTATCTGACGAAGACGAATCGTCAGCACGAGGCGAAGTACGTCTGGATGGGGACCGCGGCTGCGATCGGAGCGTGTCTCGTCGCCGGAACGCTGATCTACATCCTCGTCGATGGTCTGCACGGCAATGCCGAATATGCCGTCGAAGGCGTCATTGCACTCGCTGCGGCTTCAGTGCTCACCCACATGATCTTCTGGATGCGCAAGAACTCACAATCGCTGAGCACAGAACTGCGAGAGAAGATCGATCGCTCTGCGAAGACCGCGGTGCTCGTCATCGCATTCGTCGCCGTCGTGCGCGAAGGTCTCGAGACGGCACTCTTCCTCCTGAGCGCAGAGACGGAAACTGCCAGCGGATCGAGTGTGGTCATCGGTGGACTGATCGGCCTCGCCGTTTCTGTCGTTCTCGGATATGCCGTGTTTGCTGGCGGACGCAAGGTCAACTTGAAGGCCTTCTTCACCGTCACGGCGGTGCTATTGCTCTTGTTCGCAGCAGGACTTGCGGGCAAGTTCGTGCACGAGTTCCGTGAGTTGATCATCGGCGAAGTCGAAGCCGGTGACAGCTGGTTCGTGCAGCCGGCATGGAGCATTCAGTCGGGTATCTGGGCAGAGGGCACGTTCTACGACTTCATGCGCGGTTTGTTTGGATGGCACAAGGAAGCGGAGAACATCCGCGTCATCACGTACTTCGCGTACTTGATCCCCGTCATGTACCTGTACTTTCGCAAGCCAGCAGTCACGTCCAAGTAAGTAGCCTGAAGGCCATGAGTAAGCCTTCTGTGACACCGGTCGACGTCAAGCCGCGCAGTCGCGACGTCACCGACGGCAATCAGAAGGCCGCTGCACGCGCAATGTTGCGTGCGGTTGGGCTCACCGATGAGGACTGGGATAAGCCACAGATCGGATTGGCGAATGCGTGGAACGAGGTCACTCCGTGCAACGCGACGTTGCGACGCTTGGCCGAGACTGCGCGCCAAGGAGTGCGCGCCTCGGGTGGCGTAGCGCTCGAGTTCGGCACCATCAC
>RFNE01000223.1 GCA_009927375.1 Actinomycetota bacterium
AACGAAGTCGGTCGCGACAATGTTTGCTACGTCCATGTCACGTTGGTGCCGTTCATCGGTCCGAGTGGTGAGCAGAAGACCAAGCCGACTCAGCACAGCGTCACGGAGCTTCGTTCTCGCGGTATCCAGCCCGACATCATCGTGTGCCGAAGCGACGAGCCGATCAGCGACCAATTGAAGCGAAAGATCTCGAACCAGTGTGACGTCGAGGCAAAGAACGTGATCAACGCCGCCGACGCGAAGAACATCTACGAACTCCCGTTGATCCTTCACGACGAGGGACTCGACACTCAGATTTGCTCCTTGCTGCGTCTCGACACCGAACTCGATCTGACTCCTTGGCGAGCGCTCGTTGCGCGTGTCGAAGCTTCGGTCGCACCGGTCAGGATCGGTCTGATCGGCAAGTACACCGAGCTGCACGACGCGTACCTCTCGGTCGTCGAGAGTCTCAAGCACGCGGGATTCCATCACGGCGCTCGGGTTGAGATCGTCTGGATTCAGGCGGAGGAAGTTGAAGGCTTGCTCGCCGACGAAAAGATGAAGTCACTCGACGGCATCGTCATTCCTGGGGGATTCGGTCTCCGAGGAGTCGAGGGCAAGATTCGTGCGGCGGAATATGCCCGCGAGGCTGGAGTGCCGTGTCTCGGACTGTGCCTCGGCATGCAGGTCATGACGATCGAATTCGCCCGTCACGTGCTCGGCATGGAGAACGCACACTCGACTGAATTCGATCTCGCCACTCCGTATCCGGTGATCGACATCATGAACGACCAGCGAGATGTGACCGACAAGGGCGGCACGATGCGACTTGGTGCGTACTACGCGGTTCTGGAGCCGGGCACGAAGGTTGCCGAAGCGTATGGTGAACCAGTCGTGAGTGAGCGCCATCGCCATCGTTATGAGTTCAACGGCAATTACAAGTCGCGGTTCGAGGCTGAAGGATTCATTTGCAGCGGTACGTCACCTGATCGACGGCTCGTCGAGTTCATCGAGTTGAAGGATCACCCGTTCTGGGTCGGCACTCAGGCGCATCCAGAGTTCAAGAGCCGACCAGATCGACCGCACCCGTTGTTCCGTGAATTGATCGGGGCATCGCTCGCACATCGATCAAAGTCTGGTCGCTCTATGGCGCCGCAGTCTGTCGAGGCGGATCACAGCGTCGCCTCGTGACGAACGAGATCTTTCGGTTCCTGAAGCGACGCATCGTCCACGAATGGGGTGTTTGGTCGCTCGTCACCGACCACTTTGAGGGGGAGGACGGAGAGAAGTTCGCGAGAACGTTGCTCACGACCCCGGGGGCAGTAGCGGTCGTCGCCACTGACACCACCGAGCCCGATTGCAACGTGGTCCTCGTGCGCCAGTTTCGTGCCTCTGTTCGCAAACAGTGTTGGGAGATCCCGGCGGGGATGTGCGATGTGGAGGGTGAACCGCCCCGGTTAACAGCCGAGCGTGAACTGAAGGAGGAGGCGGGGCTCGTGGCGTCCAAGTGGCGTGAGCTCGGTGGTGTCCGTCAAGCGTCGGGTATCTCGAATGCCTATGGCTCGTTGTTCTGGGCGACAGGTCTGACTCCTGTCGCCGATGATCGCCACGGACCAGAGGAAGCGGCGATGACGGTGCACCACGTTCCGCTGCGCGACGCGCTGACCATGATCGAATCGGGGGATTTGGACAATTCATTGGCGGTCATCGGTATTCTCCGCGTTGCCCGCCTGTTGGGGATCTGAGTGTCGACGACTCCCCATCCGTGGGTGGAGATGTTCCTTACGTGGTTGTCGATCGAGCAGGGGCGTTCGCCGCGAACGGTCGAGGCATATCGTCGCGACCTCGACGGACTGACTGCATTTCTCGGTAAGTCCGAAAAGTCAGTCGAAGACTGTGAGGCGTCGGATTTGGAGTCGTTCGTCGCCTCGCTGAAGAAGGCGCAGTTGGCCGCAAAGACCGTCGCACGTCAACTGGCCGCGTGCAGAACGTTCTTCAAGTTTGCGGTTCAAGAGAATCTGCGCAAAGACGATCCGACCGGCGTGATCGATGGGGTCAGCGTTCCCTCGGGAATTCCGAAGGCCCTTGCAGAGGACGAGGTCGCGGCGTTGCTCGCCGCCTGCACCGGGGACGACTCCTATTCACGTCGCGATCGAGCTCTGCTGGAGTTCCTCTATGCCACCGGCGCGCGAATCTCCGAGGCGTGTGGCCTGTCGCTGTCCGATCTCGACATGGACCAACAGGTGGTGAGATTGTTCGGCAAGGGATCAAAGGAGCGCATCGTGCCGTTTGGCGCACCCGCAAAGCGAGCGCTTGAAGACTGGCTGTCGCTCGGCGGACGCGACGTCCTTTCACCGAAGCAGTGGCGTACGCGCGCTGATGCCGACGCCGTGTTCCTCGGTCGCGGTGGTCGTCGTATCTCGCGCCAAGCTGCGTGGAACATCGTGCGCAAATACGCACTTTCTGCAGGGATCAACAAGGACATCTCCCCGCACGTCATGCGCCACTCCTGTGCAACTCACATGCTTCGTCACGGAGCAGATCTCCGTGTCGTTCAGGAGCTCCTCGGGCATGCTTCGGTGAGCACTACTCAGGTCTATACGCGCGTGGACAACGATCTACTTTTTGCTACCTACGTCGAGTCGCATCCGCGGGCAAAAAGATCCTGATGGCGACAGTTCGGCACCTCGCTCGACGAACGTGGCTCAGCATTGTCGATCGTCATGTGAGCGCTGAGGACATTTTTATGGTTCGGCATGTTCTCAGTGAAACAGAGTTCCGGCTGTGGGTGCAGATGCAGGCCGTCGATCAGCGACACAGCATTCGAGTCTTCGAGCGGTTCACAGTCGGACTCAGCGACGCGACGCGGGCCGAGTGCGCAGCTGTGCTGTTGCACGACGTGGGGAAGTCTGTCGCAGGTCTCGGAACGTTCGCCCGAATCGCAGCGACTCTCGGTCTCGCTCGGGGAGTGCGGGCTCGAAGCTATCGAGAACATGAAGCTCTTGGGCTTGAACTCGCAAGGAAGGCTGAGATTGACCCAGGTGTGCTTTCCCTGATGGCTGGTGGTGGGCGCCAGGTATTCGTTCGCGCATTTGCAAGCGCTGACAACGAGTGATGGGCTCAGCGGGGAGCGAGACCGATCGCCCGATACGCGCGTGCGAGTGTAGAACTTGCAACCGCCTGAGCTCGATCCGCGCCGATGCGCAGAAGACGTGAAAGCTCGGCTGGATCGTTCTTCAATTCGAGGTATCGAGAGCGAATCGGTTCGATCAGCACTGACTGCGGCGCCGGTGTCGGCTTTGAGCTTGCCATATTGGGAATATTGATCGACCAGCGTTGCGACGGGGGTGTTGGTTGCAACCGACAAATGTCAAGCAAATTACTGACACCAGGTTTCTTCTCCCGGTCGTAAGCGACGACATTGTCGCTGTCTGTTACGGCCGCTTGAACTTCTTTTCGATGTCTGCGGCATTGTCGGTCAGGTAGATGATCCCTGCGTCGGTGTCCGTTGACTTTGACATCTTGTTCGTGGGGTGCAGGAGGTCCATCACTCGAGCGCCTGCGGCTGGCGTCACCGCCTTCGGAATGACGAAGGTGTCTCCGAAACGGTGATTGAAGCGCAGTGCGATGTCGCGGGTGATCTCGATGTGCTGGCGCTGGTCGTCGCCCACGGGCACCTCATCTGCGTCGTACAGGAGGATGTCTGCGGCTTGAAGGGCGGGATAGGTGAAAAGTCCAGCAGAGACGAAGTCCGCCTCTTTCTTGGCTGACTTGTCCTTGAACTGCGTCATTCGACTGAGTTCACCGAAGCTCACGGTGCACTCCATGATCCATCCCAATTGGGTGTGCTCGGGCACGTGGGATTGAACGAAAATTGTGGCGACGTCGGGGTCGAGTCCGACGGCGAACAGCATTGCCGCGAGGTCGAGCGTGTTTTCGCCGAGGACGCCAGGGGTCTCGGTGACAGTCAGGGCATGCAGATCAACGATGCCGTGGTAGACGTCACCGGCGTGTTGTCCAGAGACCCAGTTGCGCAGCGCGCCGAGGTAATTGCCGAGGTGCACCTGACCAGTGGGTTGGATGCAGGAGAGGACTCGAGCCACATCGCCACGCTAGTTGAAGGCTTGTCGCGCATTCGGCCTTGATTACGATGTGTCCGTGACGTACGAAGTGGCAACCCCGGTCTATGACGGCCCCTTCGACCTCCTGTTGCACCTCATTCTCAAGGAAGAGGTGGACATCCACGAGATCAGTCTCCTGACCATCGTTGAGGCGTACCTCGCCGAAGTCTCGAAGATGGAAAAGTTCGACCTTGAAGTCGCCACGGAGTTCCTCTTGATTGCCGCGACGCTCGTGGAATTGAAGACCCGCAGGCTCCTACCGAGTCGCGAGAACGTCGATCTCGATGAAGAACTCGCACTTTGGGAACAACGAGATTTGCTCCTGTCGCGACTCTTGGATCACAAGACGTTCAAGGACGTTGCCGGTCTCTTTTCTTCGCTGATGGACCGGTCTGCGCTGTCATTCCCGAGACGGAGTGGTCCCGATGAGCGGTTTGCCGAACTCATGCCAGACATCCTTGAAGGAGTCACGCCGTTGCGTTTGCAGCGAGCCTATGTTCGCTCGATCATGCCAAAGCCTCCGACGTCGATTTTGCTCGATCACGTTGCTCCGATCGGAGTCAGTGTGGCAGACGCCCTCCTAGAACTCGTTGAAACGCTCCCATCGATCGGTCGTGTGACGTTCCGAGAACTGACTGTGGCAATCCGGGACCGAATTCACGTCGTCGTCCGATTCCTGGCATTGCTCGAGTTGTTCAAGCAGCGCCGTGTCGATCTCGAACAGCAGGAGCGTTTCGGTGACATCGTTGTCACATGGATCGGCGGAGACAACATGAATTTCGATCCGACATTCGACATTGACGACTATGAGGGATGACATGAGCGAAAAGGGCAGGGAAGTGGCACGCGAAGACGTGGAAATCGTGCGGGCACTCGAAGCGATCTTGATGGTGGCGATGGAGCCAGTGGATCCGTCGCTTCTTGCCCAGCTGCTTGAGCAGCCGGTGGCGGTGATCGAGAAGCTCTGTGTCGGTCTCGCGGATGCGTATCAATCAGCAGGACACGGATTCGAACTGGTCAAGGTCGCCGGTGGCTACCGTTTGCAATCACATCCTGACGTTGCGGCGTATGTCGAGAGATTTGTCCTTGACAGTCAGCAGGCGCGAATCTCGCAGGCGGCTCTCGAAACGTTGGCCATCATCGCCTACAAACAGCCGATTTCCCGCGGACAGGTTGCAGCGATCCGAGGAGTCGACCCGGACGCGGTGATGCGCACACTTCAGGCCCGCGGGTACATCACGGAAGTGGGCCGAGATGACGGCCCTGGGCAGGCGGTGATGTATGGGACGACGCCGTTGTTCCTCGAACGCTTGGGACTCGAGTCGATTGAGGCCCTGCCGTCCATTGCAGAATTCGTGCCTGATGCACGCGTCGTTGAAGCACTCGAGCAGGGACTCCGCATCGTTCCGCAGCCGAGTGGCGACACCGAGCAGGCGTGACCGACGGCGAGTCTCCTGAGGGGGAGCGCCTCCAAAAAGTACTCGCGGCCCGTGGCTGGGGCTCTCGACGTGTGTGCGAGGAAATGATCGAGTCTGGACGGGTTCGAGTCAATGGTGTAGTTGCGGTTCTTGGTCGTCGAGTGGACGTCACTACCGACATCGTTGAAGTTGATGGAGCGCCTGTGGGCGTGAGACCCGACTTCGTGTACTACCTCCTGAATAAGCCCGCAGGTGTCGTGTCGACGGCGAAGGACACCCACGATCGCGAAACCGTCGTCGAACTTGTTCCAGCCGAACCGAGGGTCTATCCAGTCGGTCGATTGGATGCTGAAACCGAGGGGCTGTTGCTCCTCACAAATGATGGGGACCTCACGCATCGACTCACCCATCCGAAGTTCGGCGTCGAAAAGGAATACATCGCCCACGTCGATTCGGGGGGTCGTGCAGTCTCGAATTCAGCCTTGACTTCGTTGCGTAAGGGTGTAGATATCGGAGACGGTGTCACCAGTCCTGCCGAAGTGGGCGAGTTACAGCCGGGTGTCTTGCGAATCGTCATCCATGAAGGTCGAAATCGACAAGTTCGCCGCATGTGCGATGCGGTCGGATATCCAGTGTTGCGGCTTGCGCGCACTCGAATCGGTCCACTCGTTGATAAGACACTGCGACCGGGAGATTGGCGCGAACTCACCTTGGCAGAGGTCCGATCATTAATCGAGGCAGTCGCTGGCGAGCCCACCGATACCATGTAATGCAATGCGAAGCGCGAACGTTGTCGGCCTTGGTCTCATCGGCGGCTCGTTGTGCGCGGCACTTGGCCAGCGCGGATGGACAGTTCACGGTCATGACGTCGACGCCTCCCGAATAGGGGAAGCGAAAGAAAAGGGTCTGATCTCGGAGTCCGGACTCGATCGAGATGCCGAGATCACCTTTGTCGCAACGCCGGTGTCGGTAACCATTGACGCGGTGCGCGACGCGTTAGCCCAAACGACCGGCATCGTCACTGACGTTGGAGGAGTCAAGGCACCGGTGGTTTCCGCCGTGTCCGACGCGCGATTCGTGGGCGGTCATCCGATGGCCGGCAGCGAACTCGTCGGCTTGGCGGGGGCAGACCCAGATCTCTTCGTTGGTGCGACATGGGTGTTGTGTCCGTCATCGTCAAC
>RFNE01000230.1 GCA_009927375.1 Actinomycetota bacterium
GTCGTTCGTTCGTGGGGAAGGACGCCCCCGCTCCCTCGTCGACAACCTCAAGCGCTCCAACGACCCCAACGGTCTGGCGTTGAGTGCCCGTCGGGTCGATGAATGACAGTCGATACAGGCTGTAGCTCTTCGCGGCATCGGTGACGAATATCCCCGAGTTCCTCCACTCGGCAATCCTGCGCGCAGCGTCGCGATAGGGATCACCTGCACCGTCGGAAAGTGGCATGTCGACGTGGACGATGTTGTGTTCGTCTTTCGACGCGTAACGCGCACGCTCCGTCTCGCTGATGACGTCGTACGGAGGGCTGCTCAAGGTCGAGAGACGAACAGAGTCCGCGTATCGGGTCGCACGAAAGGGTTCAAAGCGAGGCACAATTACAGTGTGCCATTGAGCCCCCCGATTTTGTGCGACATCGATGGCGTCGTCTGGCTTCTCCACGAACCGATTGCGGGGTCCGTCGATGCGATCGCTCGCTTGCGTGACGCAGGGCACCGGGTCATCTTCGTTACCAACAATTCGTACTCGACAGTGCGAGAGCAGGAGGAAGCCCTCGCGTCGATCGGAATATCAGCTGTCGGCGATGTCATCACCAGTTCGCAGGCCGCTGGGTCGCTGTTGAAGGCCGGCGAAAACGTGTTGATGGGTGGGGGCCCGGGTGTCCGAGAGGCGATCGAGTCGAGTGGAGCCATCGTGGTCGGCGAGTCGGATTCCGAACTTCAGTCAGGACTCATGACATTGACACCGTGGTGGTCGGCTATCACTCGACGTTCGACTACAAGGGACTGACGCGGTTGTCTGCAGCGGTTCGAAACGGTGCACGCTTGATTGCGACGAACGACGATGCCACGTATCCCACGCCGAAAGGTTTGATTCCAGGCGGCTCGATTCTCGCCGCGGTTGCGACCGCCTCTGGTGTGACGCCAACGATCGCAGGAAAGCCCCACGAAGCGATGGCGAATCTGGTTCGCACGGTGAGTGGTGTCGAGGATCTGTCGAGCGCTTGGATGATCGGTGATCGGTCGTCAACTGACGGATTGTTTGCTCGTCGTGTCGGGTGTCGATTCGCCCACGTGATGTCCGGGGTGGTCCGCGAATCGCGACCCGAAGATGGTGCATCGATCGTCGCAGATGACCTCGCGAGGGCAGTGGAACACATCCTTCGGTCGCCGCAATGACCAAGCAGTCCCGCGTGCCCGTCGTGGCGCGCATGATTGCGCTGGGCTTGGCGACTGATGAAACCACGGCATGTGAACTGATCGATCGCCGTCTCGTCCTGGTGCAGGGAGCCGTCGTCGATAACCCCTCGCGACTTGTGGCGCTGGGTGACGCGATTGTCGTCACCGAGAGTGAACGATTCGTGTCGCGTGGCGGATTCAAGCTCGCCGCCGCATTGGAGCACTTTGCGATTTCGCTGACCGACAGGAGCGTGCTTGATGTCGGCGCGTCGACCGGAGGCTTCACGGATTGTGCACTGCAGGCGGGAGCAAAGATCGTCTATGCACTGGATGTCGGCAAGACCCAACTCCACGAGCGCTTGCGGGCACATCCTCAAGTCGTAGTTGTCGATGAGTTCAACGCACGTGGTCTCGGAGATTCAGCGATGAAGGCAGTCGCGGGGAGTGCCACCTGTTCTGGATGTCATCGTGGTGGACGTTTCGTTCATCTCCGTTGCTCGACTCGCCGAAGGGCTCATTTCGTCTCTGGCGCCCGACGGAGACCTCGTCGTGCTGATCAAGCCACAGTTCGAGGCGTCCAAGGAGGAGGCCGACCGCGGGGCTGGAATCATTGCGTCGCCCGAGATCCGGAGCCGCGTCGTCGAGGAAGTGAAGGCAGCCTTTGCCTTGAGCGGGTGTGACTGTCTCGGCGTAATCGAGTCTCCAATCACTGGAGCGAGCGGCAATACTGAGTTTCTCGCACACTTTAGGATGAGGAAATGACCAAGATCTTTCTGGTTGCTCACCAGACCCGCTCGGAGATTAGGGGGCTGATTGCCGAGATCGTGGCGTGGTCGAAGGCTGGTCGCCATGAGGTGTGGATGGCCTCACAGGATGCGAATGCCCTCGGGTGGAGCGATCTGGCGAGCGATCGTGCGGCGGCGGAAGCCGACCTCGTGTTGTCACTCGGCGGCGACGGAACGGTGTTGCGCGCTGTTCACGAGTTGGATGGGGCCGCGGTGCCGGTGCTGGGCGTGAACGTCGGGACCTTGGGCTATTTGACGGAAGTCGAACCCGCTCAGTGTCTCGCGACGCTCGATCGTTGGATCTCAGGGAAAGAGGGCAAGGATTTCGAGATCGATTCGCGAATGATGGTGCGCGCAACGTTGACGCCGGCGAACGGTGGGTCGCAAACCACCTGGCGAGCACTGAACGAAGTCGTTCTGGAAAAGCAGCAGAGCGGTCACACCATTTGGCTCGATGTGGACATCAACGGGTTCGAGTTCGCCCAATACTCGGCCGACGGTGTGATCGTCGCGTCTCCGACCGGGAGCACGGCATATTCGATGTCGGCACGCGGACCAGTGGTCTCGCCCCGACACAGGGCACTGCTCATCACACCCGTCTCGCCCCACATGTTGTTCGATCGGTCCCTCGTGCTCGACCCTGAAGAAAAAGTACACATCAGGGTTGTGGGAACCCGACCGGTAGACGTTGCGATCGATGGTCGTCGTGTCGCCAGTCTCACGCAGGGCGACACGGTGTCATTTGCTCCCGACAACGCTCAGGCGTACTTCGTTCGCGTGACACCTCCAAAGTTCCACCAGATCGTGCGTCAGAAGTTCGGGCTTGGTGACGAATAGTGCTGGTTGAACTCCACATCGAGAACCTCGGTGTGATCGAAGATGTCCGCATCGACCTTGGTCCTGGATTAACCACCGTGACCGGTGAAACCGGTGCCGGTAAGACGATGATCGTGGAGGCCATCTCGCTCCTCGTCGGCTCGCGAGCAGACGCGACGGTCGTGCGGACTGGCTGCGACGAGGCAAGGGTCGAGGGCCGATTCGTCACGGGCGACGACGAGTTGATTCTTGCTCGAGTCGTACCGAAGGACGGCAGGTCACGGGCGTACGTCAACGGGCGGCTAGCGACCGTCGGACAGCTCGAGGAACTTGGCGGAGCGCTCGTCGACATGCACGGGCAGCACGATCAGCAAGGGTTGCTGTCCGTCCAAGCCCAACGCGAGGCTCTCGATGAGTTCGCTGATGTGGACCTCACCGATCTGCGCGCAGCCCGCGAACAGCTCACCCAGCTGGATGCTCTCCTTGCGACCCTCGGAGGCGACGAACGAGCCCGTGCCCGCGAGATCGATCTGCTGCGATTTCAGGTACGTGAAATCACTGAAGCTGGACTCAGCTCGGAATCGGAAGACGACGACCTGTCGTCCGAAGAGGATCTGCTGGCGGACATCTCCGGGAACAAGGAGGCGATGCACCTCGCCACTGCGCTGATCGGAGATGACGACGGCATGCAGACTTGTTGGGTCAGGCCATCTCTGCCCTAGGACATCGGGACTCCTTGCTCAGTTTGTCGAGCGTCTGCGAGCAGTGCAGATGGAACTGCAGGACATCGCCGCCCAGCTTCGCGATACCGCAGAGTCGATCGATGAAGACCCGACACGACTCGAGGAGATTCGCGTTCGTCGTCAACTTCTTGTTGACCTGCGTCGCAAGTACGGCGAGGCCATTGGAGACGTCATTGCATACGGTGCCGAAGCCCGTCGCCGCCTCGAAGATCTGGAATCGCTCGAGGCTCGTGCGGCGACGTTGGATGTCGATCGGCAAAAGGCGCTCGAGGCGTTGCAGGTTGCCCAATCTCGGGTGTTGGAAAAGCGCCGAGAAGCGGCACCGCGACTCGCTCGGGACGTGCAGAAGGTGTTGCGCACTCTGGCGATGCCACACGTCGTCGTTGGCGTCGAAGTCGACGGTGAGGCCGGGGAGCGAGTGCTGTTCACGATCGCGGCCAATCCCGGAAGTCCACCACTTCCGCTCAACAAGGTGGCTTCAGGTGGTGAGCTCGCCCGAACCATGTTGTCGCTCAGGCTGGTCCTCGGGTCCGGACCAGAATGCGTCGTGTTCGATGAAGTTGACGCGGGGATCGGTGGGGAAGCAGCTGTTGCGGTCGCGTCCGCGTTGGCCGAGCTCGGAAAGCGACGCCAGGTCCTCGTCGTCACCCACTTGGCCCAAGTTGCTGCGCGCGCGTCGACTCATATTCACGTGGCGAAGTCGGTGCAGTCCGGAGTCACCGTGGCGACGGCCAGTGCGCTCGAGGGTACGGCTCGAGTCCACGAGGTCGCCCGCATGCTGTCGGGCGGCGCCGAGAAGGCCGCGGTCGCCCACGCCGAGGAGCTCCTCGCGAGTGGGAAGCCTGGCAAGAAGGGGTCTGTTCGGTCGTAGCCCGTCCCGCGGGTATGCTTATCTCCCGTCATCAGACAACAGGTCGTTGAGACTTGGTTCAAGACGGGAGTAGCGGGTGCCAAAGCATGTGTTCGTGACTGGCGGAGTGGCAAGCTCGCTCGGCAAAGGACTCACAGCTTCATCCCTCGGCAGACTCTTGAAGATGCGCGGTCTGCGCGTCACGATGCAAAAGCTCGATCCGTACATCAACGTCGATCCGGGCACCATGAATCCCTTCGAACATGGAGAGGTCTTCGTCACCGATGACGGTGGCGAGACGGACCTCGACCTCGGTCACTACGAACGCTTCATCGACGAGAACCTCTCGCGTGCGTCGAACGCAACGACAGGGAGCATCTATCAGGCAGTGCTTGCCGCGGAGCGACGTGGTGACTACCTGGGTCGAACGGTTCAGGTCATCCCACACGTCACCGATGAAATCAAGCGCCGTATTCAGCGACTGGCCACTGACGATGTGGACGTCGTCATCACCGAGATCGGTGGAACCGTTGGTGACATTGAGATCCTTCCGTTTCTCGAGGCAGTTCGTCAGTTCAAG
>RFNE01000086.1 GCA_009927375.1 Actinomycetota bacterium
AATGGCATCGATGCCGATGTACGTGTTTGGACTCTTGCAGATCGGTACCGAATACGCAATTGCCCGCGCGTGGGCCGGTTCGCTCGTCTTGCTGTTGATCGTCTTTGCCCTCTTTGTCGTAGCCCGTAAGTTGGGCGGAAAGGACCGCCGCTGACATGGAGACCGTCGCGCAATCAAGTTCAACATCGCAAGCCCCCATCGTTCGAGGAGAGAACACGATGACCACCACAATCGAAGAACCAGTCCAGTTCGCTGGCCTTGAAACGGTTGGCGCGCATGCCTGGTTCGGCAATCACCACGCCCTCGCCGGTGTATCGCTGAAATTCCCAGCACGCAGCGTCACTGGACTCATCGGACCTTCCGGTTGCGGCAAGTCGACCTATCTGCGTCTGCTCAACCGCATGCACGAGTTCATCCCCGGTGCGGCAATGGCCGGTGAGGTTCGCCTGCACGGCAGCGACATCTATGCGCAAGGGGTCGATGCGGCGTCGATTCGCTTGAAGGTCGGCATGGTGTTTCAAAAGCCGAACCCGTTTCCCGCGATGACGATCGCAGAAAACGTGCTGTCGGGACTCAAACTTGCACATATCAAGATCGAGAACCCTGACGACATTCTCGAGCGTTGTCTTACCCAAGCTGGGCTGTGGAAAGAAGTGAAGGACCGTCTCGGGAATGCCGGTGGATCGCTGTCGGGTGGACAGCAGCAGCGCCTGTGCATTGCGAGGTCGCTCGCCGTTGAGCCAGAAGTTCTGCTCATGGACGAGCCCTGTTCGGCGCTCGACCCGGGTAGCACCCTGCGCATCGAAGAGACGATCAAGGACTTGGCTCAGCGAATCACGATCGTCATCGTCACACACAACATGCAGCAGGCCAGCCGCGTGAGCGACTATTGCGCGTTCTTCCTCACCGACGGAGGACCGGGCTATCTCGTCGAGGCGGACGTCACTCGCAAGATGTTTACATCACCCAAGGACGAACGCACTGCGGACTACGTCCAGGGCAAGTTCGGCTGATCGTTTACCGATAATTCATCTTGGCGACAGCGTGATGTCGCCAAACGTAAACAACACGGACATCCGTCGTTTGTATGTTTCCACTGTCATTACTTGACCCCAACACAAAGGAAACAACACATGCGAACATTCCGTAAGTCGCTTGTCACGGTCGGAGTTGCCATTGCGGCGACGCTGTCCATGACATCCATCGCCCTTGCCGAGAGCGCAAGCGGTTCTGGTGCGACCTTCCCCCAGCAGTTCCTTGCCTCGGCAACGGCTGAGTTCAACAAGGCGACCGGACACAACGTGACCTACGCGAACCCAGGTGGCGGTTCGTCGAAGGGTAAGGCCGACTTCAAGGGTGGCCTCACTGATTTCGGTGGTTCCGACTCCGCAGTAACTACCGCGCAGGCGGCATCGTTCGACTGGACGTACGTGCCGTACGTCGGTGGCGCAATTGCCATCGCGTATCGCTTGGACGAGCTGCAGGGCGCCACCCTGTCGCTGTCGGCGAACACGATCAACGCAATTTTCGCTGGCCAAATCACCAATTGGTCTGACGCGAACATCATTCGCGACATGAAGGCGAACCCAACGTGGGCGAACACCAAGAAGAAGGTCGACTACAAGGGTGCGAGCGTGCAGTGGACCCCAACCGGTCCGTTCGCAGTGACCGCAACCGTTTCGATTCTGCCGACCGCGCTGAAGGGTGCAAAGGGCAAGAAGATCGAAGTCGTCGACAACAAGGCGAAGAAGACGATCGGCACCGCAACCATCGCGTCGAAGGGTGAGATCGCCGTCAACGTGAAGACCCAGGACGGCGTCGACTACTCCGTCAAGGTCGATGGTAAGGAAATCGGCAAGTTCAAGCGCGTCGAGGTCACCATGCCATCGAAGTCGATCACCGTGGTGTATCGCTCGGACGGTTCGGGTACGACCAACAACTTCTGCAACTACATGAAGAACGGCACCAACCCGGACTGGGCAGTCAACGACGCGTTCACTTCGTGCATCCCAGGTGGATCTGCACAGGTCGCTTCCTACGGCAGCCGCTATCAGGGTCAGAGCGGTTCGGCGAACGTCTCGAACTACATCGCCGACAACTCTGGTTCGATCGGCTACACCGAAGTCTCCTTCGTCACTGATGCAGCTCGCGCCGCAAAGGGCATGAAGGCTGCACTGGTTCGCAATGCTGCTGGTCGCTATGTCGCACCAACCTCCGCTGCAGCATCTGCATCGATCGGTGGAGCAGACATCGATGCCAAGGGCTTCGTGACCTTCAATTACAAGCAGACCACGAACACCGAGGCATACCCGATTACGGCGGTGACCTACGGTCTTGGCAAGTTGGCCAAGAGCTCGAAGAACGACGTCGTCCGCGACTTCTTCACGTGGGTTCTTGAGACCTATTCGCCGGCGAACGCCGAGGGTCTCGGCTATGCACCGCTGAGTGGTGAGATGAAGACGAAGGCTTTGGCTCTCGCAAAGACCATCTCGTCGAAGTAATCAACTCCAACTGAAGTGAACGGACCCGGGCGAAAGCCCGGGTCCGTTTCGTTTTCCGATCAGTTCTCGCCTGGTTCGTCGTTGCCGTTTTCTTCGCGCAGGAATCGCTCGAACTCTGCAGCCAGGTCGTCGCCAGTCGGCACCGATGCTTCCGTCCGTCGGTCGTATTCCTCTTCGAGCATCTTCACGTAGTGCTCGGTTTGCTGATCACCGTCGACTGCTGCGTCGTGAAGTTCTTCCCAACGCTGGATCTCTTCGTACATCATCCCGTGTGACGTGGGCACGCCGAGGACATGTTCGAGGTGTCGAAGGAGCGCTGCGGATGACTTGGGGTGTTGTGCGTTGGACAAGTAGTGGGGGACACCGACTCTGAGCGACACACCGGTGAGTCCTTCACGATCGAGTCGTTCTTGGATCACCCCGACGACTCCGGTGGGGCCCTGGTACTGCGGCCGTGAAAGTCCGAGCCGGCGAGCAAGTGCTCCGTTGGTCGTGCTGCCAAAGACCTGCGGCGATCG
>RFNE01000200.1 GCA_009927375.1 Actinomycetota bacterium
GATGGAGTCCACGAAATTTTTGAAGTCTGTGCGTCTAGTATCGGAACGTGAAGCCACTTGCTCGCCCGCTCGGAGTGGTTTTCGATTGTGCGGACACTGAAGCACTCGCTCGTTTCTGGCAGGGAATTGTGGGCGGCACAATCGACTCGCGCACGGCAAGTCCAACATGGTTGAGCTTGGATTCGGTCGATGGATTCGTCAAACTCAGCTTCCAGAAGGTCCCCGAGGGCAAAGCAGTCAAGAATCGTGTCCATCTCGACTTGGACGTTGACGACCTTGACACTGCTGTCAAGACGGCGGTAGGTCTTGGTGCGCGCGTCGTGGGCGATGTCGTCGAAGAGCCGACGAATTGGTTTCAGGTGATGCTCGACATTGAAGGCAACGAATTCTGCTTCATCTTGCGCAAGAACCGCGCACCCGAAGATCGAGTGATTGACGACGTCGGACGACCCGAGCCACCAGTCGGTTCGGGTGAGATCGAAACGCTGCTCGGATTCCTCGATTACCAGCGATCGACGCTCGAGTGGAAGACGCGCGGACTCGATGCAACTGGTCTTGCGCAGCGCGTCTCGCCGTCATCGATGACACTTGGCGGAATCCTGAAGCACCTCGCATGGGTCGAGGATCACTGGTTCTCGTACTTCCTGTTCAACGTCGATCGATCGGAGCCGTGGAGGTCAGTCGACTGGTCCGCGGATCAGAACTGGGAGTGGAATTCCGCTTCATCGGATTCACCAGAAGACTTGCGTGCGCTGTGGAGCCTGGCATGTGAGCGTTCGCGAGAAAACGTTCGGAGTGTCATCTCGGCTGGGCTTGGTCAACGTGCCGTACGCACATGGCCGAACGGCGAGTCGCCCAGCCTGCGCTGGATCATCGTGCACATGATCGAGGAATATGCGCGACACAACGGACACGCCGACTATCTGCGCGAATCAGTCGACGGGGAGACCGGCGAGTAACGAGTCAGCCGAAGTCGGCGATGATCAGCTTGCGCATGCTGACCATTGCGTTCCATGCCCGCGCGCGAACCGCGTCGTCCGAGTGTTGGAGGAGCGGGTTGAGCATCCGCGGAACGATCTGCCAGCTGACGCCGAAGCGATCCTTGCACCATCCGCACATGCTCTCTTCGCCGCCATTGGCGATGAGGGAGTCCCAGAGGTGGTCGATCTCGTCCTGGGTGTCGCACAACACTTGAAACGACACCGCCTCACTGTGGGTGAAGTGCGGTCCGCCGTTGAGTGCCGCAAAGGGGCGACCGAAGAGCGTGAACTCGACGACGAGCACGGTTCCTTTCGGGAGCTGGGCATCGTCGAGGTAGTGCGAGATCGATTCGATTCGTGAGTTCGGAAAGATCGACACGTAGAAGTTCGCGGCGTCTTCGGCGTTGCGGTCGAACCAGAGGTATGGCGTTGCACCGGTGATCGTCATGATGGTGTTGACTCCGATTCTTTCGAGCGGCGCCCGGAGACGCCCATCGACACGATCGTCGCGGGAACGAAAAATGCTCGTCCATGGAACGACACGTCATGCCAGGCCTTCGTCGTGAGCGGCGCGTGCCAGGCGCGGATGCGATAGACGAGAAAGACGAGCACGGCTGCGTGGAACACGATGATCGACCACGCGTAGCCATCGGTGCCGATGAGGTCGAGGAACGGCGCGGCGATGAGCGGTCCGACCATTGCACCCAGACCGTAGAGGGTGACGAGCTGCGACGCGGCCGCACTCGTGTGTTCGGGTGATACCCAATCGTTGGTGTACGCGCCACCGATGGCGTACATCGGGAAGCTGAGACCTCCGATGATGAACAACACGACGATCGTCATCGTGCTCTTCGGGTCGAGCGTGAGGAGCACGAAGCCCATGCCGATGGCGCCAAGGGTGACGACGACGCCGATGATCCGCCGGTCGAGGTCGTCTGATGCTGCGCTGATCGGCCACGTCAGTGCCATGCCGCCGATCTGAATGCCTGCGACGAGGATGCCGACGTGACCGGTCGAGAGACCTTCACGCGTGGCGAAGATGACGGCCATGCCGAGGAGGCCTCCGTGGGCGAGTCCGACGAGGAGGATCGTGCCGACGCCGGTCGGGACGATGCGAGCAAGTTCACGCATTGATATGTGTTCGTGGGTCTCGAGCGGAGGCGTGGTCGCCTGCTCGGAGATCGCAACGGGAATCACCGCGAGTGAGGCGACCATCGCAGCAAAGGCGAATCCGGTCAACGTGCGGGCGTCGAAGTTGAACACGAGGAGTTGTCCCGCGCCGTAGGCGCCGATGGTCACCACGTTGTAGATCGCGAGCAGCCTTCCTCGGAAGGTGTTCGTCGCCAATCCGTTGAGCCATGACTCTGCGACGACGTAGAGCCCCGCGAAGCACAGGCCAGTGATGACGCGCATCGCGATCCACACGATGGGCGACCCGTACGCTCCGGTGATCAACACCGCGGCGCTCAACAGCGAGGCGAGTGCTGCATAGACACGAATGTGTCCGACTTGGGCGAGAGCGCGCAGCGCATACCACGACCCGATGAGGAAGCCGGCGTAGTAGGCGGTGGTAATACTTCCGCTCACGAGCGTCGGCAGTTGCTTGAGCTCGGCCCGAATGCCGACCAGCGTGCTGACGATGCCGGCCGTGACGAGGAGAAGCGAGAGCCCGATGAAGAGACCCCACGTCGCGAGCAGGATCGCGCGACGATTCGGGGTGAGCTTGGGGAGAAGGGGCACGAATTCAGTCAACCATGTACGCGTTACGCGGACTGGCTTTGCTGCATCTCGTTCACCGCGATGTCGACCGGGCGCAACAAGCGTCGACCGATGATCGCGCAACCGACCATCGAGATGGCCGACAGGATGAACGGACCGCGAAGTCCGAGAAAACGTGCGGAGATGCCACCGAAGGCTGCACCGAAGGGGACGATCCCCCAGGAAACCGTTCGCGAGGCCGCATTCATTCGTCCCAACATGCGTGACGGCGTGAGCTGCTGACGCAGGGTGGTGTTGAGTGAGAGCCACAAGCCAGTGCCGATGCCGAGCACAGCGTTCGAGGCGATCGCGATCGAGGAGTTCGACGTGAGCGCCATCACCGTCGTGGCGATCGCCCACAGCCACATCGAGATCACCATGGTCGTCGTCGTGCCCCTGCTGTCGACGAGTCGCTGGATGAAGAACCTGCTGATCACCGTGCCGACGGCTGCGCTCACCGACAGTGCAGTGAACGTGAGTCGATTGCCTCCCAGGATGTCGTCGTTGTAGAGAACGAGGAGAGAAATCGCCGCGAAGTAGAAGAAGTTGACGAAGGCGAGGATCTCCGTGAGCCGACGCAGTGCCTTGTGGTCGCGCAGGTAGCGGAGTCCATCGAGGACGTCGTCACGAAACTTCGTCGTCGGCTTTTCGACCGCGTGCTCGTCGGGGATCGACGCGATGAGGCCGGCGGAACCGGCGAACGTGATCGCGTCTGCGACGAACGGCAGTGCGTGTGCGGCGTTGAACATGGCCACGCCGAGCGGAGGGCCGATGAATTGTGTGGAGACGATCTGTGCGCTCGCGAAACGTGCATTCGCGGGGAGCAGCTGGTCCTGACGAACGATTGCGGGAATGAATGCCTGTGCGGCATTGACGTGGAGTGTCTCGCAGATGCCGAGGAGGAACGCACAGACGTACAACTGCCAGATGGCAACTGCGTCGAGCAGGATCGAGGCGCCGAGAGCGCCAACGATGACCATGCGGACGACGTCGGCGCCGATCATCAACTTGCGACGGTCCATGCGGTCGGCAATTGCACCCGTGAAGATCGAGAACAAGAGCCACGGCAAGCGCGTCGAGATGGTGATACCGGCGATCAGCACCGGATCCCGAGTGAGGATGGCGGCGAGCAGTGGGAACGCGGTGACGAACATGCCGTCACCGGAGCTGGAGACGAGAATGCTCAGCCAGACGAAGCGAAAGTCGCGACCGAGTTGTTCTCTCTGCGCGCGATTCTTCCCTTCAGACACCGCTCCAAACCTATTCGCTGCGACTCAAGTCGACTGGTAGTGCGCCATTAGCGTTGGTCGAATGCAACGCCTGACGATGTTTCCCCCCGATCCCGACTATCCGCTCATCCACACCCGTCGATACGAGGTGCGTGCGTTTCGCATGGCGGAGGACCGGTTCATGTTGCGGGGCGTCGTGTGCGACGAAAAGCCTG
This sequence comes from Actinomycetota bacterium, assembly GCA_009927375.1. Classification (GTDB taxonomy): domain Bacteria; phylum Actinomycetota; class Acidimicrobiia; order Acidimicrobiales; family Ilumatobacteraceae; genus UBA3006. The sequence continues at coordinate 4,183 of RFNE01000200.1, forward strand.
CAGGTCTGTACATCGACGCAGATCCAGATCCGTTGTGGATCCACCACATGATCGTCGACCTCGAGATCGAGTACCCGTCCCTGCGCATCGACAAGGCGCGAGTCGAATACCACAGCCATCCGCACCTGGAATGTACGAACATCGTCCCGCACTACCAGAAGCTCGAGGGACTCTCGATCGCCCGCGGCTTCAACGCCAAGGTGAAGGAGCTGTTTGCCGGACCGCGTGGCTGCACGCACATCACTGCGTTGCTGTCGGCGATGGCGCCGGTTGCGGTGCAGACCCAGTGGTCGATGCGGATGTACGAGGCGTCACAAGGTGTCGCGAGCGGAGACATTCCCTTCGAGTCCGACGAACTGCGGAAGCGTCGCTTCGACGGCACGATCAACACCTGTCACGTGTGGGACGAAGATGGACGACTCGTCGACCTCGTGCGCAGTGGAGCAGAGATCGAGACGCCCGTTGCCGTGAGCATCCGATTGAAGGAACTCGGTCGAAGCGAGGACGACTGGCGCCGGATGCACGGATAACAA
>RFNE01000183.1 GCA_009927375.1 Actinomycetota bacterium
AGACTCGGCAGAACTCTTCGATTGGGCCAAGCGCCTGTCCGCGCCGTTGCCCTCGTGCAGGAAATTGCCGAGACGGGCTGGCTGCAAGTGCCGATCTTCTGTGCGGGTGGCATCGCTACTCCAGCGGACGCGGCCTCGCGATGCAGCTCGGAGCAGAGGCCGTGTTCGTTGGTTCGGGCATCTTCAAGAGCGACAACCCGTCACCTCGCGCCAAGGCGATCGTCGAAGCCACGACGCACTTCCGCGATCCGCACATCCTCGCCAAGGTCAGCCGCAATCTCGGTGCGCCGATGACCGGTATCGGCATGGACGAGATCAATCAGAAGTATGCGGAGCGCGGCTGGTGAACGATTCGAGGCCTCCGGGTGAACGCACTCATCGGCATCCTCTCTCTGCAGGGAGCATTTAAGGCTCACGAACTCGCGGTGCGCCAGTGTGGCGCGTCGACGTTGCAAGTTCGCACGCCCGACGATCTGGATCGGGTCGATGCACTCGTCATGCCGGGTGGCGAGTCGACGACGATGTCGCACCTCCTCACGACGTCGAATTTGTTCGACCCGATCGCCAAGAGGCTGAGCGACGACATGCCCGTCTTCGGGACGTGCGCGGGCATGATCCTGCTCGCGCAGAAGGTGCATGACGCGCGACCGGATCAGCGGTCCTTCGCGGCTCTCGACATCGATGTGCGTCGCAACGCCTACGGCCGACAGGTGGACAGTTTCGAGTGTGACTTGAGCGTGACCGACCTGGACGAGGAGTTCCATGCGGTGTTCATTCGCGCCCCACGGGTCGAGCGCATCGGGGAAGGGGTCGAGGTGCTCGCACGGCACGACGGCACCCCCGTGCTCGTGCGTCAGGGTCGAATGATGGCGGCGTCGTTTCATCCAGAGTTGACGCCCGATGTGCGTATTCACGAACGATTCCTGTCCATGGTCACGGAGGTATAGCGATGTCAGGACATTCCAAATGGGCGACGATCAAGCGCAAGAAGGGAGCGATTGACAAGGCCAAGGGAAAGACCTTCGCCAAGCTCGCGCGCCAGCTTGAAGTCGCCACACGCGAGGGCGGCAGCGGCGACGTATCGAGCAATGCAGCATTGCGCACGGTCGTGTCGAAGGCCAAGGCCGCCCACATGACCAACGACGCGATCGATCGTGCGATCAAGCGCGGTCTCGGTGAACAGAGTGGCGCCTCGTACGAGTCGATCACCTATGAGGCGTATGCGCCGGGCGGTGTGGCGATGTTGATCGATGTGTTGACCGACAATCGCAATCGCACGGCATCCGACGTCCGCTCCTTGTTCAGCAAGTGGGGTGGTGCGATGGCGGAACCTGGCTCGGTGGGCTGGCAGTTCTCGCGTAAGGGCATCATCCAGGTCGGGAAGGAAGTGAGCGAAGACGACATCATGGTCGTGGCACTCGACCATGGCGCAGAGGACATCGTCGACGAGGGCGATTCGTGGCGCGTCACGTGTGAGTCGGCGAGCGTGTTCGACTTGAAATCGGCGCTCGAGGCCGGCGGGATTGCCGTCCAATCTGCGACATCCACGATGGTGTCGTCGATGTCCGTGCCGGTAACGGATGCCGCTGTTGCCAAGTCGATCCTGCGAATCATGGATGACCTCGAGGAAAACGATGACATCCAAGACGTGTACTCGAATTTCGACATGTCCGATGACCTGTTGAGTGAGGCGGCATCATGAGCCTCAAGTTGGAGACAAGGCCCCAGATTTCACCCTGCCCGGAACCGGATCACGCGACTATCGACTGAGCGACTACCTCGGACAACCCGTCGTCATCGTGTTCTATCCGGGAGACGCAACTCCGGTGTGTACGAAACAGCTGAACGAGTACAACGACGGCCTCGAGCAGTTCTCGGGTCTCGGTGCCCAAGTGCTGGCGATTTCGTCGCAGGGTCTGGAGAGCAAAGAGGACTTCGCTGCCAAGAATGGTTTCGGGTTTCCGCTCCTCGCCGACGTCGACAAGACCGTCGCCAAGGCGTACGGGATCCTCGGGCCGCTCGGGTTCCCTCGGCGCTCGGTGTTCGTCGTCGATGCCCAGGGGGTGGTTCGCTACGTCCACCGAGCCCTCGCCGGCGTGACGTACCGACCGGTTTCCGAGCTGGTGGAGGCCATCAACGCCGCACGGCACTAGGGGAAGTGTCCCCACTGGGCAGCCCCCAGTCACTACAATCAAACACATGTTCGCCCCACGCCAGACGGTCGCAGGACGTGCCGACGTGGTCCTCGGCGTCGACCCGGGTCTCACGAGGTGTGGCTTTGCAGGGTTGCGAACCCATGCCGGTGGCATCGATGTGCTCGCGATGGGTGTCATCACGTCACCGTCGGATATGGACGTTGCGCATCGACTCGCCACGTTGCATCAGGACTTCGACGCTCTGCTGAGTGAGGTCGAGCCATCTGCAGTCGCCGTTGAACGGGTCTTTTTCCAATCCAACGTGAGCACGGCGATGAGCGTCGCGCAGGCGAGTGGCGTCGTGCTCGCACTCGCAAGCATGCGAGGCATTCCGGTCGTTCAGTACAGCCCGAGTCAGGTGAAGAGCGCGGTTGCGGGCTCCGGCACCGCCGACAAGTTGTCGGTGCAGAAGATGGTGCAGCGACGACTCGGTCTCCAGTCGTTACCAGAGCCAGCTGACGCGGCTGATGCTGCGGCGATTGCGCTGTGTCATCTCGCTGCATCGCCGTTGGCCTCGCGGGTCGCAGCGGCGCAGGGAGCTCGATCATGATCGGCAGTCTGCGCGGAGTGATCGTCGAGCGGATCGAAGGATCGATGGTGCTCATCGAAGTTGGTGGCGTCGGTTATCTCGTGCACGTCACGCCGCGCACGTTGGCCGAACTCGAGCCGACATCGAATGCCTTTCTCTACGTTCATCAGCACGTTCGTGAGGATGCACACACCCTGTTCGGCTTCCTCGACCGCGACGAGCGCCGCACGTTCGAGTCGTTGATTGCGACGCACGGCATTGGTCCTTCGATGGCGATGGCGATCTTGGGCACGCATTCTCCGCGAGCACTCACCGACATCGTGGCCAACGGTGACACCGCCTCGCTGACACTCGTGCCGGGAGTCGGCAAGAAGACGGCCGAGCGATTGCTCATCGAATTGAAGGGGACTCAACCTTCCGATCCTGGACGGACTCGGTTCGTCGTCTGGATCGTCCAGCGTCGCCCAAGTTCGCGAGGCGCTCGTCGGACTCGGGTACGGACACGACGAGATTCGCGACGCATTACGGGAACTCGATGCGGCGATGGACGCTGAGCGACTGCTTCGTGATGCACTGAACTTGCTGGGGTCGCGTCGTGCGTGAAGACTTCGTAGATCCGCGATCGGGTTCGTCGGACGACGAGCGGGCGCTCGAAGCAGGTCTGCGTCCAACCGCGTTGTCCGAGTTCGTCGGTCAGCGAGAACTGAAAGAGCACCTCAACATCGTGCTCGGAGCGGCTCAGAAGCGTGGTCAAGCCGCGGATCACCTCTTGCTCGCAGGACCTCCTGGTCTCGGCAAGACGACGCTCGCAGGAATCGTCGCGACCGAGATGGGGGCGAGACTCCACGTGACGTCTGGTCCCGCGCTCGAGCGAGCCGGCGATCTCGCTGCGATTCTCACTTCGCTCGAATCCAACGATGTGTTGTTTATCGACGAGATTCATCGCCTGTCTCGCACGGTGGAGGAGATCCTCTATCCGGCGATGGAGGATTTCCAGATCGATCTCGTCGTCGGCAAGGGTCCAGCGGCGTCGTCGATCCGACTCACTCTGCCGCGTTTCACGTTGATCGGTGCGACCACCCGCACGGGAATGATCACCGGTCCATTGCGCGATCGGTTCGGTCTCGTGGCACGACTCGAGTACTACGAACCTCGCGAACTCGAGGAGATCGTGACACGCGCCGCGCGAATCCTTCACGTTCCGATCGATGCACAAGGAGCGTCGCAGATCGCCCGTCGTTCTCGTGGCACTCCGCGCATCGCCAACCGGCTCCTTCGTCGCGTGCGCGACTTCGCCGACATGCGTGGAAACGGATCGATCGACGACAGCGTTGCGCACGAGGCCTCGGGGTGTTCGGCGTCGACGACAAGGGTCTCGACAAGGTCGACCGGGCCATCTTGAATGCGCTCTGTTCGCAATTCGGCGGAGGCCCCGTCGGTCTGTCCACCCTCGCGATTTCGGTGAGCGAACAGACCGAGACGATCGAGGACGTCTATGAGCCGTTCCTCATTCAACAGGGGATGATTGCCCGCACGCCGCGCGGTCGCGTTGCGATGGCGAGTGCGTGGGAACACCTGGGCCTGCAGGCACCCGCACAGAATCCCGATCTGTTTTCCTCGTAGTCTGCCTCGGTGCGTCTCGACGACATCGACTACCACCTTCCCGCGGAACTGATCGCTCAACAGCCGATCGAGCCGAGGGATAGTGCGCGATTGCTCGTCGATCTCGGTGGGCGCGGAATTGCCCATGAGCACGTCACGGACATCGTCAACCACGTGAACGAGGGAGACGTGCTCGTCGTCAACCACACGCGTGTGATGCACGCCGGCTACAGCTCCAGCGGGAGAGTGGTGGACGAGTAGAAGTGCTGATGTTGAGGGAGCAATCAGGATCGTCCGACTGGGAGGCGCTCGTCCGTCCTGGGGGCAAGATCCGCGCGGGCGAAGTGCTTTCGCACCACTCAGGTGTCGGGGTCGTGCGAATGGTCGGGCGCTCGTCGGATGGTGACACGTTCATCGTGCAGCCCCTCGTGCCGGACGTCTACGCAACGATGCGAGAGATTGGGGAGGCGCCGCTTCCTCCCTACATCACCGAGCGCCTCTCTGATGCGAGTAGGTATCAGACCGTCTATGCCCACGACGAACGTTCTGCCGCCGCGCCAACCGCTGGATTGCACTTCACGCCGAACCTGCTCGACTCCGTTCGAGCTCGTGGCGTGAGTATCAGGGAAGTGGAGCTCGTGGTCGGCCTGGACACGTTCAAGCCAGTGACGGTCGAGAATCCTCTCGACCACGTCATCCATACAGAGCGCTATTGCGTTTCGGTGCGGTCCTCGAGGAGTGTCGCGACGCCCAACGCAAGGGAAATCGTGTCATTGCAGTCGGCACGACTGCTGCGAGGGCTCTTGAGTCGGCGGCAACGACGGGCCAGCTCGAGGGGGACACGAACCTGTTCATCTATCCCGGATACGAGTGGAAGGTCGTTGATCGACTCATGACGAATTTCCACATGCCGCGCACGACGCTCCTGTTGATGATTTCGTCGTTCGTCGGCTCGAGGTGGCGTGAGATTTATTCCGAGGCGATCGAGCGAAAGTATCGATTCTTGAGTTTCGGCGATGCGATGTTGCTCGACCGGCACGCCTGACGACGACTCCACAACTACGGTATTGACGATGTTTGCCGCGCGTCACGAAACCGTCGCCAAAGATGGAACCGCCCGCGCTGGCGTGGCGACGGTCCATCGAGGATCGTATGAGACGCCGTGCTTCATGCCGGTCGGTACGCGTGGTGCGATCAAGTATCTGAGTGCTGCGGACTACGAAGAAGTTGGCGCTCGC
>RFNE01000085.1 GCA_009927375.1 Actinomycetota bacterium
GACGGACGTCGTTGGTGATTCGGCGACGGTCGTAGACGGCACGCTACGACGCGCGTCTCCGGGTCCAGATGGTTGCGCCGGCGCGACCGTGTCCGGAGTCGTGGTTTCGGTAGAACCAGCGACCGTGGTCGTCGTTGCATCGGTGTTCGTGGTGCCAACCTGCAATACCGGACGCAGGAGAACCTCTCCTTGACGACCAATGATGTCGAGCGCCCTCTGTTGGTCTTCCACACCGGGGAGGTTCACGACGACGTTGTCGCCCTGACGGGTGATCTCCGGTTCCGCCACACCGAGGGAGTTGACGCGACGTTCGATGATCTCCACGGCCTTTTCCAACGAAGCAGCGGTGTATTCACCCACTGGTTGGAGCGTGATTGACGCACCACCTTGAAGGTCGAGACCGAGCGCGGGCTTGTTCCCCGCGACGATGTTGCCGACGAGCGCAGCTGCGATGACGACGACCGTGCAAACGATCGTGATCGACAGCCGCTTCACCATGTGGTTCTCGACTACTTCTTCGAGTCGGTCTGACCGTCGGCGCTCGGTGCCGAGACCTTGGATGCGATCGCGCTGCGGGCGACACGAATCTCCACTTCGTCGGCGACGTCCAGCCAGACGAAGGTGTCGTTGACCTCGGAGACGAAGCCATAAATCCCGGAGTTCAAGATGACCTCGTCACCTTCGGAGATGCTCTTCTGCAGTTCCTGGGCCTGCTTGGTGCGCTTGCGCTGGGGGCGGAGGAGCAAGAAGTACATCGCTCCGAAAATGGCGACGAGCGGAAGGAGTCCGAGGATCCCACCACCGCTCGAAGTTGACGTTGACTGGGCCAGAAAAAGAATCGCGAACATGGCGACTCATGCTAGCGAGCCCCCTCGCCTGACAGATGGCTAGCCCCAGACGGAGAGGACCTCGGTGCGCATCTTCTGGAATCGACCTTCGATGATTGCTCTACGCATGGTGGCCATCAACGAGATCGTCCACGCCACGTTGTGCAACGACACGAGTCGTGACGCCGTCGGTTCGCCGACCTGGAACAGATGACGCAGGTAGCCGCGCGTGTGACGGCGACATACGCCACATCCACACGTCGGGTCGAGCGGCTCGTCACTCAACGCGAATTCTGCTCGCTTCACGTTCAGTTTGCCGGCAGTCGTCAATGCGGTTCCATGACGTCCGAGACGCGTCTGCAAGACACAGTCGAACTGATCGACACCGAGACCAACGGCCTCAACGAGCGATGCCGGATCACCCACTCCCATCAAGTAGCGAGGACGGTCGATCGGAAGGTGCTCGAGCGCCGCGGCGAGTGCAGGCAACATCTCTTCGCGCGTCTCACCAACCGACAATCCACCGATGCCGTACCCGTCGAAGTCCAACTCCGCGGTTCGCAACGCACTCTCCCGACGCATCGACTCGCTGATGCCCCCTTGAACGATTCCGAAGAGCGACTGGTCCTCGCGGCGATGTGCCGACCTCGCCCGCGCAGCCCACATCGACGTTCGTTCGAGCGCAAGACGCACGACATCGGGCGGAGACGGCAAGGGTGGACAGACATCGAGCACCATCTGGATGTCGGCACCCAACAGTTCCTGCGTTGCGATTGCGCCCTCTGGAGTGAAACGTTGCTGCGACCCGTCGTAGGTGCTCTTGAACGTGACGCCGTCATCGTCCACCTTCGGATTCAACGAAAAAACCTGAAAACCACCCGAGTCGGTGAGCGTGAGACCGTCCCACGCAGCGAACTTGCCGAGACCCCCGAAGCGGGCGACCGTTTCCGCGCCGGGG
>RFNE01000175.1 GCA_009927375.1 Actinomycetota bacterium
GGAGGAGACGCATCGACGACGACCGTGCCGCAGTTGCCCGTGTCGAACGATCCGAATGACCCGACCGCAAATGCGATCCTTCAGGGAGATGGCGATGCGGTGTTCCTCGTCGGTCCCGCGGGGGCGACTGGTCAGGTGTTCAACAATGACGCCGGCGCAGAAATCACGACAGGAAGCTGGGTCGTCACCGTCGGTCTGCGCAAGGGCGCTCTCGGTGAAGACGTATGGAATGCACTCACGACGAAGTGTTTCAATCGCGACCCGTCGTGTCCGACGGGGCAGATTGCGATCGTCCTCGACGGCAAGGTGATCTCGGCTCCGGTCGTCCAAGAGGCCGTCTTCACTGGTGGCAACGTGCAGATTTCGGGCGATTTCACCGAAGCTGAAGCCCGTGACCTGGCCAAGATTCTCGAGTTCGGCGCCGTGCCGGTGCGCTTCGATGTCGCCACGGTGCAGACGGTGTCGCCGACGCTCGGCGAGGACTCGCTCCGTGCTGCGCTCATCTCTGGTCTGATCGGCGTTCTTCTCGTCATTTGTTCTTCTTCTTCTATTACCGACTCCTCACGATCGTCGTCTTGAGCGGACTCGTCGTATCGGGAGCGCTTTTGTGGAGCGTGATTTCCTACATCTCCCGCACCAACGGCCTTGCGCTCACATTGTCGGGTGCTGCGGGCATCATCGTGTCGATCGGCGTCACCGTCGACTCCTATGTCGTGTTCTTCGAACGCTTGAAGGACGACTTGCATGCAGGGAAGTCCTTGCGTGGCTCTGCTCAGCGCAGCTTCCAGGCGGCGTTCCGAACGATCCTTGCCGCGGATGCGGTGTCGTTCCTCGGAGCTCTCGTGCTGTGGTACCTCACGGTCGGTTCTGTACGTGGCTTCGCATTCTTCCTCGGACTGTCCACGCTTTCTGACGTGATCGTGGCCTATTACTTCACGCGGCCCGCCGTGCTGTTGCTGTCGCGAACCAAGCTGATGCGGGGTAAGAAGGTCCTCGGCGTCGCGACGAGGGAGATGACGGCATGAGTTTGTTGAGGCGCCTCTATCGCGGTGAACGACGTTCAACTTCATTGGTCGGCGCTGGCTCGGATTCGGTTTCGCTCGCCCTCGTCGTCATCACGATCGTGTCGCTCTTCACTCGTGGATTGAATCTCGGCATCGACTTCAAGGGTGGTGTCGCGTGGGAAGTTCCTGCTGAGACGTTGACGATCGATGACGTCGCTTCGGTGCTCCAGGACAACAAGCTCGACGTGTCGACGGCAAAGATTCAGGAGTTGAACGGCGCTGACGGCAAGCGAATCCGCGCGCAGGTGGGTGACCAGCCGGCTGAAGTACGCACTTCCGTGCAGAACTCCCTCGCATCAAAGGCAAAGGTGGACGCCCAAGACGTCAGCGTCTCGGCGGTCAGCTCGTCGTGGGGTAGGAGCATCACCGAGAAGGCCGTTCGAGCGTTGATCGTCTTTTTCATCTTGGTGTCGATCTTCATCTCGTTCCGCTTCGAATGGAAGATGGCGGTCTCGGCAATCCTTGCAATGGTTCACGACGTGTTGCTGAGCGTCGGGGTCTATTCGGTGACCGGATTCTCGGTGACTCCGGCGACGGTGATCGCGTTCCTCACGATCCTTGGCTTCTCGCTCTACGACACGATCGTGGTGTTCGACAAGGTTCACGACAACACGAAGAGGCTGTCTGCGTCACGGGCGTCGTATGGTGACGTCGTCAACGTGTCCATGAACCAGGTGCTCATGCGTTCGCTCAACACGTCGCTCGCCGCCGTGCTGCCCGTGCTTTCGCTTCTCGTCCTCGGCGCAGGTGTCCTCGGCGTCGTGAGTTTGCAGGATTTTGCATTGGCACTCCTCGTCGGTCTCTTGCTCGGTGCGTATTCATCGATCTACATCGCCACGCCGATCCTTGCCGTCTTGAAGGAGCGCGAGGCGAAGTATCAGTCGCGTGCCGGACAGTTGAGTCTCGGCGAAGACATGTTGAAGTTGTTCGGTGTCCAGCGTGCTGACGCTGAGACGTCGAGGTCTGCTGGAGCGGAGTCGCCACGAGCGACGGTGACGACCGATGCCACTTCGGTCGCATCCGCATTGACGCACCCACCGCGACCGCGAAAGAAGCGTCGCCGCTAAAGCCTGCCGAAGGGACTCGGACGCTCGGTCGTACACTTGGTGTATGGAGGCGTCGAGATGAGCACGACATCCAGGGTTCTGCCGTGGCGGCGCCAGCAGGCGTCGGTCACTGAAGAGCTCGTGCCGCTGTTCACTGCCTACAAGCGGCGCCATCCGAAGGGCGCAACCTCGAAGATTTCCGCCGCCTACGAAATGGCGCGAGCGGCCCATCAGCACCAGTCGCGGATGAGCGGGGAGCTCTACATCAGCCATCCTCTCGCGGTCGCAAAGATTGTCGCCGACATTGGTCTCGATGAGGTATCCATCGTTGCGGCGCTCCTGCACGATGCGGTCGAGGACACCGAGATCACACTCGCCGACGTCGAGTCGAAATTCGGTTCGGAAATCTCGAGCATCGTGGACGGGCTCACGAAGCTCGAGCGACTGCAATTCGATTCACGCGAGGCCCAGCAAGCTGCGACGATGCGCAAGATGTTGGTTGCCATGGCACGCGACATGCGCGTACTCATCATCAAGTTGGCCGATCGTCTGCACAACATGCGAACGATCGCTTCGGCGAGTGTCGACAAGCAGCGTCGCACCGCACAGGAGACCCTCGACATCTACTCGCCACTTGCACACCGTCTCGGTATGCAGGAGATGAAGCAACAGCTCGAGGACCTCTCGTTCGCGGCGCTCTATCCGAAGCGCTATGCAGAGATCGACTACCTGGTGTCAACGCGCGCACCAGAACGCGACATCTATCTGGCCAAAGCACTTGGGCAAGTGAACGCTTGGCTGAACGAGATATCGATCAAGGCCGAGCTGACTGCTCGCGGCAAGCATCTCTGGAGTCTCTACGAAAAGATGGTGAGCAAGGGCCGTGACTTCGACGAGATCTTCGACCTCATGGCGATTCGCATCGTTGTCGACTCGGTGAAGGACTGTTACGCGGCGCTTGGTGCCATCCACGGTCACTGGAAACCCGTCGTCGGACGCTTCAAGGACTACATCGCAATGCCGAAGTTCAATCTGTATCAGTCGTTGCACACGACGGTGATCGGACCGGGCGGCAAGGCGATTGAGGTGCAGATTCGCTCGCGGGACATGCACGAGCGCGCCGAGTGGGGTGTTGCGTCGCACTGGTCGTACAAGGATGGAGAAGCATCGAGTGATGTCGACTGGCTCAACCGCATCATCGACTGGCAGGACGACGTTTCGGACCCACGTCAATTCCTCGAGTCGCTGAAAACGGACCTCGAGCAAGACGAACTCTTCGTGTTCACCCCGAAGGGGAAGGTGATCTCGCTTCCAGTGCTGTCGACGCCGGTTGACTTCGCGTACGCAGTCCACACCGAAGTCGGACACGGGTGTATCGGTGCACGAGTCAATGGCCGGCTTGTGCCTCTGGACACGAAGTTGAATGCGGGTGACACGGTCGAAATCCTCACCGCGACGACGGACGCCCCTGGGCCGTCGGAGGAGTGGGGGAACTTCGTCGCCTCGCCAAAGGCGAAGAGCAAGATCAAACAATGGTTCTCGCGTGAACGAAACGAAGACCTCGTGGAATCTGGTCGCGATGATCTCGTCGAAGAGCTCCGTCGACTCGGACTCCCAGTCGCCCGCGTGCTCGGATCTGACACGTTCAAGACCGAGATCGAGGCGATGAATTACCAGGACGAGACGACGCTGTATCGAGCAATTGGCGAGGGTCACGTCGAAGCGAGTGCCCTTGCGGGGCGACTCTCTCGCGCGGTCAGCGAAGGAGGGCTCGGTGAGCAGCTTTCGGTGTCGGCCCGACTCCAGGATGGAGTCGTCTCAGGCGTGGGTCGTGGTGTCCGCGTCGAGGGATTGGATGACATCTTCGTCGATCTCGCCAAGTGTTGTACTCCGGTTCCGGGAGACGACATCGTCGGCTACCTCGCCAATGGCCGGTCAGTCGACGTTCACCGTGCCGACTGTGCGCGTGCGACATCCTCGAGATCGCAGTTGTCGGGGCGAATGGTCGAGGTGGAGTGGGTCGGATCCGACCATGTCACCACCTACACGGCTGCTGTCGAGGTCGTCGCGCTCGACCGCTCACGGTTGTTGCGCGACGTCGCCAACGCGCTTTCAGACGAACACGTCAACATCGTTGCGTGCACGACGTTTACCGGCGCTGATCGCGTCGCCAAGATGAGATTCGAGTTCGAGTTCGCCGACCCAAGCCACTTGCAATCGGTCCTGCGAACCATCAAGCGCATCGACTCGGTCTACGACGCATATCGAGTCATGGCTGGAGATCATCCAGCGTCTAATCTTCATACGTGACCGCCTTCAGTACGAGCCCCGGAACGCGCGACATTCTCGCCCCGGACTCGGAGCGCTGGAGGGCCTTCCAGAACGTCTTTGCGGAGGTCGCGCTCGCTTCTGGTTATCGCTACATCATTCCGCCGATGTTCGAAGATCTCGGGGTGTTCCTTCGCCTTGGTGAGGCCACCGACGTCGTCACGAAGGAGATGTACGACTTCGAAGACAAGGGCGGTCGGAGGATCGCGCTCCGTCCGGAGCAGACCGCAAGCGTGTGCCGGGCATTCGTTGAACATCGACCGGTGACGCCATGGAAGGTGTGGTATGCGGGTCCGAACTTTCGGTATGAGAAGCCCCAGCAAGGGCGCTATCGCCAATTCGATCAGGTCGGTGTCGAAGTGCTCGGTGTCGACGATCCTCACCTCGATGCCGAAGTGATCGCACTCGCGGATGAGTTCTATCGGAGACTTGGACTTCGCAAGGTGGAGTTGTCGATCAACTCACTCGGTGACGCGGGGGATCGGCAGCGGTATGCGGATGCCTTACAGACCTACTTCACGACGCATTCGGGGTCGCTCAGTGAGGAATCGCGCGTGACGCTTGTCAAGAATCCGCTCCGCGTTCTTGATTCGAAGCGGTCAGAAGACCAGGGTGTGATCGCCGGGGCTCCCCGGATCGAGCAGTTCCTGAGCCCGTCGGCAGCCGAACACTTTGCAGAAGTGAAACGCGCATTGGAAGGTCTTGGTGTGTCATTCGTGGTCAATGACCGCCTCGTGCGCGGACTCGATTACTACCGACGAACGACTTTCGAATTCGTGAGCACGGCGCTCACGGCCGCACACACCGCAATTGGTGGAGGCGGTCGCTATGACGGTCTGG
>RFNE01000145.1 GCA_009927375.1 Actinomycetota bacterium
GGGTCGCTCATTCTGGCGACTCCCCCGTCGCGGCGGATGTCAGCTGGTACACGCTCGAGCGCCATGACCGCGGTCGCTCCCGCATCCTCGGCGATCTTTGCCTGCTCGGGGGTGACCACGTCCATGATCACTCCGCCCTTGAGCATCTCGGCCAAGCCGCGCTTGACCTTCATCGAACCTGTTGAGGAGTGCGAAGTCATGTGTTCCAGCGTACCGAGGTCGGCTGAAGTTGCTTCAGCCGTGCTCTATTTACGGGTACTTGACGGTCTCGGGATCGACTCCAGGGGCGACGATCGCGGTCTTTGCCGCACGTGCCACCTCGACGAAGGTCTGTCCCGGCGTCAGCTTGATTGGTGCCCGGCCGAATCGGTGAGCGCGAACGGCTTCAACCGATCGTCACGCGTCCACTTGCCCTCGTACATCACACCATTGGTGAAGACATAGACCTTGCCCGAGCCAACCGTCTTGGACGTTGGGCTGTAGTTGTTGGAGTACTCGACTTCGAGCACGACGACGTTGGGAACCGAAAGCTGCTGTTCGTCTGAACCCATGTGCGGCTTGTCGTCGGAGAACCTCTGGAACTCCTTGGTCGCATCGTCCCAGACCCAGTGCACCTTGACCCCGTCCATCGAGATCTTCACACCGTCGGTGTCCTTCGAGGTCGAGGCATTCGCATCGCTCACGCCGCGGTACACGAACTGCTGTGCCGGAGGCTTCGAGCCAGTCGGTGCGAGCGTCCACAACTTCGTCGTCTCTGCAATCAAGTTGTGCGGAGCGGTTCGCTCGTCATCGCGCCTGAATCCACCGTCTTTGTTCGCGATGGTCCAGCTCAGATCGACGAGGTCAGAGTCCTGAATCGCAGCGCTCACTTTTGCATTCCCACCGCTCCAGACGAAGAGCGGCTTGTTCAAAGAACCGAGGAGGTTGATGTCTTGGAACCGACCGCTACGAATCGGTCCAACCGGGTCAGAGCCTTCGCTGTGGAAGACCGCGGCGAAGCGCGTCAACTTCTCGACGTTTTCTTCGAAGATGATGTCGGCCTGATTGATGCCGTCCTGCGGACGAGCGGACGGATGATTGTCGATCTTCACGACCATTGCCGGACGTTCCGCAATGCTGTCGTCTTCGACGGGAAGTCCGGTCAATGGATACACGACCTCCGGGACCGTCGTCGTCGGTGCATCGGTGACTGGAGTCGCGGTATCGCTCGAGGAACCCGAGCCCCCGCAGGATGCGAGAACGGCAGAAACAACGATGGTCGAACCAACGACGAGAAGACGACGACGCATGATCTAGATCTCCCTCAGCAGAGCAATGCGCTCAGCCAGTGGTGGGTGGGTCTGAAAAAGTTTATGCCATGCACCCAATCGACCCGTGTCATTCACACCTGACAGCGGCTGCTCGATCCACATGTGGGCCGTCGCCATACTGGCCGAATGCGTGACCGTCGAATCGGCCTGCAACTTCTCGAGTGCGGAGATCAGTCCTGGTGGGTAGCGGGTCATCCGCACGGCCGACACGTCGGCGAGGGTCTCACGCCGGCGACTGACGGTCGCCTGCATGATCTTGCCGATGAACGGAGCGAGGATCAGCAGAACGATGCCGATGAGCGCAAGTGGATTGCCACGGTCATTTCGATCGCCGCTGCGATGCGCTCGCCCACCGTTCCACCACATCATCCGCAGGGTGATGTCAGTGATGATCGCAATCGTGCCGACGAGGGTGACCGCGAGCGTGGACACGAGGATGTCGTAGTTCTTGATGTGTGAAAGCTCGTGCGCCACGACGCCTTCGAGTTCGACGCGGTTCATCGTGTCGAGGAGCCCCGTCGTCACGGCAATCGCAGCGTGCTTCGGATTGCGTCCGGTGGCGAAGGCATTCGGTGCGGGGTCGTCGATGACGTAGACCCGTGGCTTCGGGAGTCCGCTCGCGATGCACAGCCCCTCGACGAGGTTGTGGAGTCGCTTGTACGTCACTTCATCAGCGGGATGCGCCCTGCTGACCGCGAGGGCGACCGAATCGGACTTCCAGTACGACGTGAAGGCAAAACCGCAGAAATCGCGAACGCGATGATCAATCCGTTCGTTCCGTTGCCGGCGAGTGAGCCAACCGCGACGCCAACGACGGCGACCAACACGACGAAACCGATGAGCAACAGTGCGGTGCGTCGCTTGTTCGACGCGATGAGATCGTTCATCACGAACCGAAGTTCACGCTTGGCGCAGCGGCTGCAGCGGGTTCAGCTTCGAAGAACTCGCGCGATGCGAAACCAAACATTCGCGCCACGATGACGTTCGGGAACTTCTGGATCGCAGTGTTGTACGACGCCACGGAATCTCCATAGAACTGCCGCGCGTACGCGATCCTGCTTTCGGTGTTGGACAACTCCTCCTGGAGCGACACGAAGCTCGCGTTCGCCTTCAGGTCTGGATAGGCCTCGGAGAGAGCGAACAATTGGCGCAGTGCCCCGCTCAGTGCGTTGTCGGCAGCGGCCTGCTCGTGGGGCGTGGCTCCAGCGGCAAGCGATGCACTCCGGGCAGAGATGACGGCTTCAAGAGCCACTCGCTCATGATTGGCGTACCCCTTGACCGTCTCCACGAGATTGGGAATGAGGTCGAGCCGACGCTTCAACTGGACGTCGATCTGGGACCAGGCGTTGTCGACTTCGATGCGTCGACGGACGAGTTGGTTATAAAGCGCGACCACGACGACGCCGAGAACGACGACGACCGCGATGACGATGAGGAGGGTGTTCATGTGACCATTCTACGACCGAGGGCTCTCGGCCGAGACTTCATGCCTCAGCGTTCGATTGCGCGCGATCGGCGAAGGACGCGATCCTGGAACATCGTCACGAACCGATTCTGCGGCAGAACGAGTTCGCGGTCTGCTTCGGCCCGCAACAAGTCGCGATAGATATCGATGTACCGATGCGCAAGCGCCGTCATCGAAAACGTTTCCGCGCGGTGTTTACCGCCCTGTACCAGTCGGTCGCGCAATTGGTCGTCCTCGAGCATTGCGCGCAGTGCGGCACCAAGCTCGACGGCGTTCCCCGGAGGCACGAGGAGTGCGTTCTCGTCGTGCAAGGCGACGTTGCGGTATCCGTCAATGTCACTTGCCACAAGCGGAGCACCGGCCGCCATCGCCTCGAGCAACACGATGCCGAACGATTCGCCTCGCAGCGACGGTGCGCAGAACACCGAGCACGTCGCAAGCCGATCGAGTTTGTCCTGTTCGGTGATTCGACCGAGCCACGAAATGCGCTCGTCTCCCCCGTAGGTATTGCGCAGATCGTCGATGCCGACACCGTCGGAGGCAACCCACAGCCGAACGTCGCGAGGGACGTAGCGCATCGCCTCGAGCAGCGTCTCGAGACCCTTGCGCGGTTCGTATCGTCCGCAGAAGAAGATCGTCGGCTGGTCGACACGCTTCACATCACTGCGGCGATAGCGGTCGATCTCGATGCCATTGAACAAGATCGTGTACTTCCCTCCGAGGTAACGCTCGGCGAGTTCGCGCGCGGCCTCGGACACCGCAACCCGCGTCGAAAGATGATCTGCGCCCCAGCGTGCGGTCTTGGTCAGCACTCGATATGCAGCTGACTCACCCGCGGAGTGGAAGGTCCCCACCGTCGGCGCGAGTTGGAGCAAGAGCGCCGTGACCGTTGGTCCGGGCACCAATGGCTCGTGCAGATGGATGACGTCGAATGCTTCGTCATTGAGCGCACGAATCGTCCTCAACGCGGCCGAAGGGTCCGGAGCGAGCGGTGCCACCGAGCCGTTCGCGCTCGCCGGCAGACTGTTGCCGAGCGGCGTGACGAATGGTTCAGGCGGAGGACCGTCACATGGCGCGAGCACGCGCACCTCGTGGCCGAGCCTGCGCATCTCACGCGCCAGTCCGAGTACCTGTGCTTGCACTCCCCCCGGAATGGAGATGCTGTAGGGGCTGACCATCGCAACGCGCAGCATGTCCACCTCGTATACGGTAGGCCGACGAACGAAAGAAACGACGGCAGATGAGCGCTCCAACACCATTCCAACGACCAGCGGTGAGCCTGGTTGCAACGCCGACGAAGCGTCGAGCAATCATCGAGTTGGCAACCAGAAATAGAACGTCGCGGTTTTGCGGGCATTGCTTGTCCGAGTCTCGGCGCCACCATGTCGCTGTGCACGTCGCTCGCACACGCAACCTCGACGATCCAGTTCTGGACGTCGATCCAGCCGATCTATTACAACCATCCGTTCGAACTCGGCAACACCGCGGCCCACATCCACGAAATCTCCGGTGGACGATTCGCACTCGGCCTAGGCGTCAGCCACGCACCGGTGACCAAGCGACTCGGCGTGGAAGTTGCCAAGCCGCTTGCCGACATTGAGCGATACGTCGAACAGATGCGCGCGAACGAACGCTTCAGTGGTGAGTTGCCGCCGATCCTGCTCGCCACCCTGCGCGACAAGATGCTCGCACTCGCTACACGGATTGCTCAAGGAGCGATCTGGGCAAATGCATCACTCAGTGCCATCCCACGCCAGGTTGCATCGATTCCAGAGAGCGCACGAGCGGGATTCCGACTCGCCAACATGATCCCCACCGTGATCGACGACGACATCGACGCGGCCCGTGCAGTGAATCGAAAGACGCTCACCGGATATGCGATCCTCCCCAACTATCGCAATTACTGGCGTGCGGCCGGATACGCAGAAGAGATGGATGCGTTCGAGTCGACGATTTCATCGACTCCGAAAGAGGGTCTCGCGGACGCGCTCACCGCGACGATGAGCAACGCGTGGTTGGACGACTGCACGATTTCCGGACCTGCTTCACACGTCCGCGAGCGCCTCGAGGCGTGGGCCGCTACCGGCGTGCAGCCGATTGCGGTGATGTCATCGACGACCGGTGGTCAGGCGAAGGCAATCGGCGAACTCTTCGCCGCGTATCAGTAGCCCGGATCGCTCGGCCAGTTCGGCTGGAACAGGTGCCACTGCTCCGGCGCGCGTCTGATTAGCGCTTCGATCTCGCTCGTCACGATCTGCGAATGCGCGTCACGTCATCGCGCAACGAGCCCTCGCGGTGTCCGTGGATTGCGGGGCGAACGATTGCGTGGTGCCCGTCGAGACGATTCGTGAAGTATGTGGCCAGCGGAACGATCGATGCACCGGTTCGCAACGAAAAGAAGGCAGGACCGCTCGGCACCGTCGTCGTCTCCCCGAAGAACGTGACCTTGGCTCCATTGCGTACCCCGTCGCGCGGAATGTCGCGGTCACACAGCAGTGCAACCACGTGATTCTCGCGTAGCGCTTCATTGACCGCGATTCCCGCACGATCGTCCAGCGGGATGATGTTGAAGCCCAGCTCCTCACGAACCCCGAGGAACCAGTCAAAGAGTTCTTCGTTTTCGAGTCGTTCGACGACAGCGGTCAGCGTGTAGCCCTGACCGACCAACCAACGACCGGCCCACTCCCACCCACCGAGATGCGGAAGCGCGAGGATCGTCC
>RFNE01000084.1 GCA_009927375.1 Actinomycetota bacterium
GGAGCAGGTCGTGTCGATCTTCGCAGGCACGAAGGGTTACCTGGATGACATCCCGGTTGCCGACGTGCGTCGTTTCGAGAACGAGTTGCTCGAGCACATGCGCTCACGCCACTCGGCAGTGCTCTCGGGAATCCGTCAGGATCCGAAGGCCGACGTGCCGAAGGATCTCGCTGACATCGTTGCGACGTTCAAGAAGTCGTTCAAGGTGACGACCTCGACGGCAAGCGCCGACCCGACGAAGACCGATGCCGGCGAAGTCGGCGATGCAGCGAGCGCAAAGACGCTGGCAACGGAGTAGACGATGGCTGGCGGTCAAGAACGTATTCTGCGCGGGCGTATTCGCTCCGTGCAGGCGACGAAGAAAATCACGCGTGCTATGGAGTTGATCGCTGCCTCGCGCATCGTCAAGGCCCAGCAACGCGTGATTGCCGCCGTGCCCTACAGCGAACGAATCACCGAGGTGGTCAAGGACCTCGCCGCCGGTGGAGCAGGCGTCGACTCGCCGTTCCTCAAGGTTCGTGAGAACTTGAAGACCACGTGTTACGTCGCCATCACCGCGGACCGCGGTCTGTGTGGCGGTTACAACGCGGGCGTGTTGCGCGCCACCGAAGGTGAGATCAAGGCCGACGTCCTCGCGGGCAAGGACTACCTCGTCGTGCCGGTCGGACGAAAGGCGGAGGGGTACTTCCGCTTCCGTGGCTACAAGATCTCGGATGCCTTCGCCGGATTCTCCGACGCACCGTCGTATCAGGACGCCAAGCGCATGGTGAGTTCGTCGTCGGTCTGTACCTCTCCGGTGCGGTCGATCGCGTCGAACTCGTCTACACGCGCTTCGTATCGGCAGGAACCCAGGAAGTCGTTCGTCGACCGCTCGTCCCGCTCGAGCGAGACGTCGCAGCTGGCGGCGATGCCAAGCCTGCCTCGGGTGGAGGTTCGTACGAGTTCGAACCGGATCCGGACGTCATCTTGCAGACGTTGCTCCCGCGCTACGTCGAGGCCCGCGTGTATGCGGCACTCCTCAACGCGGCGGCGAGCGAGCACGCGTTCCGTCAGCGCGCCATGAAGGCTGCGACGGACAACGCAGAAGAACTGATCAAGAACCTCTCGCGCATCATGAACCGTGCGCGTCAGGACTCGATCACTACAGAAATCATGGAAATCGTCGGTGGCGCCGAAGCGCTGAGTTCCGGCGAATAACCGAGGAAAGGTCACGAAGGAGACAACATGAGCACAGCAACTGCAAACGAACTGAAGGACGGACGCGTCGTTGCCATCGCCGGACCGGTGATCGACGTCGAGTTCCCCCGTGGTGCGCTGCCGGAGTTGAATCAGGCACTCGAGTTCACCGTCATGGTGGACGGCAAGCCAAACGTGGTGTTGGCCGAGGTTGCACAGCAGCTCGGCCACAGCCGCGTGCGCGCTGTGTGCATGAAGCCGACTGACGGTCTGCGCCGCGGCACGCCCGTGCGCAACACCGGACACGGCATCCAGGTGCCGGTCGGCGAGAAGACCCTCGGTCACGTGTGGAACGTGTGGGGCGACTGCCTCGA
>RFNE01000231.1 GCA_009927375.1 Actinomycetota bacterium
AACGCCTCGAGCTCGCGGAACTGTGCGAGGTCGAGCTTCAACGTTCCCGACACGCTCTTCATCGCCTTGATCTGTGCCGCACCACCCACGCGCGACACCGAGATGCCCACGTCGACGGCGGGACGAACGCCCGACTTGAAGAGGTTGTCCTGCAGGTACACCTGGCCGTCGGTGATCGAGATCACGTTCGTCGGAATGTACGCCGACACGTCACCGGCCTTGGTCTCGATGACCGGCAGTGCGGTGAGTGAGCCTGCACCGTTGGCGTCGCTCAACTTCGCAGCGCGCTCAAGCAGACGGCTGTGGAGATAGAACACGTCTCCTGGATACGCCTCGCGGCCTGGTGGGCGGCGGAGCAAGAGCGACATCTGGCGGTATGCCTCGGCCTGCTTGGACAGGTCGTCGTACACCACGAGTGCGTGCTCGCCGTTTTCCATCCAGTGCTGACCCATCGCGCAACCTGCGTACGGCGCGAGGTATTTGAACGGTGCCGGGTCCGATGCGGGTGCCGCCACGATGACCGTGTAGTCGAGTGCGCCGAACTGGCGCAACACTTCGACGGTCTGCGCAACGGTCGAACCCTTCTGACCGATGGCGACGTAGATGCACTTCACGCCGAGACCGCGCTGGTTGATGATCGTGTCGACGGCGACGGTGGTCTTTCCCGTCTTGCGGTCGCCGATGATCAACTCGCGCTGACCACGACCGATCGGGGTCATCGCGTCGATCGCCTTGATGCCGGTCTGCAGTGGCTCGTGCACCGGCTTGCGACCCATGATGCCTGGGGCCTGCACTTCCACGCGGCGCATCGTCGCGCCGACGATGTCACCCTTGCCGTCGATCGGTTCGCCGAGTGCGTTGACGACTCGACCGAGCATCGCATCGCCGACCGGAACCGACAAGATGCGTCCCGTTGCCTTGACCGACTGACCTTCTTCGATGTTGTCGGCGTCACCGAGGACCACCGCACCGATCGAGTCTTCGTCCAAGTTGAGCGCGAGGCCGACGGTGCCGTCCTCGAACTCCAAGAGCTCGTTGACTGCGCAGTCGGGCAAGCCGCTCACGCGGGCAATACCGTCACCGACTTCGGCGACGCGACCGACGGTGCGTGCCTCGGTCGACGGCTTGTAGCCCTCGAGTCCTTTCGTAATCGCTGCTGCGATGTCGCTCGCAGAGAGTGTGAGTTCAGCCATGGTGGTGTCCTTTCGAAAACGGGGTCAGATCAACGACTTGAGTTGGTCGAGGCGGGTACGAACGGTGTCGTCGATGACGTCGTCGCCGACCGTGGCGACCAGTCCGCCGAGCACGCTCGGATCGATGACGACCTTCAGGTTCACCGGCTTGCCGGTGGCCTTGGTGAGTGCTGCGGCGAGCCGCTTCTGCTGATCATCACTCAGTGCGATCGCGCTACGCACTTCGGCGAGCGACTGCGACTTGCCTTGCGACGCCTCGCGCACGACGACGTCGATGATCGCGGGAAGGTCGCGCACCTGACCCGCCGCGACGATCAACGTCACGAGCTGGATCGTGGTTGCCGACGCCTTGCCACCGAGCAACTGCTCGACGACTTGCTGACGTCGCTCCGCGGGAATCGTGGTGTCGGACAACGTTGCGCGCAACTGGTCGTTCGACTCGAATGCGCGGGCCATGCGGAACAACTCGTCTTCGACTCGATCCAGTCCGCCCTCGGCCTGGGCGATCTCGACGAGTGCGCGTGCGTACGCCTCGACCTTGGCTGAACTCATCGTGCGGCTCCTACGTTGGCGATGAACGACTCGACGAGTTCGTTCTTGGTCTGATCGGTGAGGGTCTTGGCGATCACGATCGGGGTCGCCTTGGCGGCGAGCAACGAGATCTCCGCGCGCAACTCATCGTTGCTACGCCCCTGTGCCGCTGCGAGGTCGGCATCGGCCTTGGCCTCGAGGTCGGCAACTTCCTTGGCGATTCTCGCGCGACCCTCGGACAACACGGCTGCAGCCTGAGCATCGGCATCCGCGAGGATTCGCGAACGCTCGGAGGCGATGTCACCGAGTGCCGAACGAATCGCTGACGCGTCGCTCGTTGCCTTGACCTTGGCGTTGGCCGCGTCGTCGAGTTCCTTCTGGATTCGCTCGGTGCGGGCCGCGAAGCTCTTCTTGATCATCGGACCGGCGAACTTCACGAGCGCGCCGACGACGATCACGGAGGCGAGACCGCCGTAGATGATTCGCCGGTCTCTGGCAGCAGCCAGTGGTGCGTGACGTTCGGGTCCTCACTCGCGAGGAGTGCAATGACGAGGTTCATGTTCAACGTGCTCCTGACTGCATGACCTGCTGCACCGCCTCACGCACGACCGACCCATCAGGAGACTTGCCCACTGCAAGCTGGGTGGTCCGTGCGGTGACGGTGGAGACTGCTTCGGCTACCTGATCGCGCACCTTGGCGCGAGCGGCTGCGAGTTCGGCATCTGCCGCTGCACGCTTGGCCGCGATCTTCGAGTTCGCCTCGGCGATCTTGGCGTTGCGCTCGGCGTCCACGGTTTGACGAGCCGCATCGATCCGACCCGCCGCCTCTGCACGAACGTCGGCGAGTGCCGCTTCGTACTTGGCGACGTCGGACTGCGCAGCCTGACGCGTGGCATCGGCCTGTTCGAAGTCCTCGCGGATGCCCGTGTAACGCGCATCCATCCCCTTCTTCAGCTTGGGGAACAAATACACGCGCATGATCACCAGGAACACCAAGAACGATCCGGCGCCCCAGATGAGCTCTTTGCCCTCCGGTGCGATCGGGTTCGGTGCCGAGGCGGTCTCTGACTCGGTTGCGGTGGCCTCCGTGCCTGCGGCATCGTCGGCGTTCACGCGCACCTCGAGCAGTTGACCCTGCTGTGTTGTGACGAGGACTCGCATTGCGATCAGGCGAACTTGAGCAGAATGAACGCGACGAAGCCGATGAGCGCGAGCGCTTCGGTGAAGGCGACGCCGAGGAACATCGTGGTGCGGACCATGCCTGCGGACTCCGGCTGACGAGCCATCGACTCGATGGCCTTACCGAAGATGATGCCGATGCCGACGCCTGGTCCAATCGCGGCGAGACCATAGGCGAGACCCGCCATCTGGGCTGCCGAGTTGGCCTTCTCCTCTGCCGCGGTGAGCTCCGCAACGCGGATGCCTGCGCGGGCGATTCGTGTTAACGCTTCCATGTTTCTTTCTCCTGTTGTGTTTGTGGTGTTTCTGTAGTGGGTATCTGTCGGTGGTGCGAAGGTTTAGTGCTCTGGGTGCGTCGCCATGCCCAAGTACACCGCGGTGAGCGTGGTGAAGATGTAGGCCTGGAGGAACGCAACCAAGATCTCGAATGCCGTCAAGAACATCAACACGCCGAAGGGCAACACGCCGATCGGAATGAGGAAGATGCGCTGCGTCTCGGCCTGGATGAGGGCCTCAGACAGCAGGGCGAAGATGACGAGCAACAAGTGACCGGCGAGCATGTTGGCGAAGAGTCGCACGGCGAGCGAGAAGGGTCGCACGACGAGCGTCGAGATGAACTCGATCGGTGTCACGAGGATGTACAGCGCCTTCGGCACGCCTGGCGGGAACAACACGTTCTTGAAGTAACCGATCGGGCCCTGGTTCTTGATGCCCGTCGCGTTGTAGACGACCCACACGAGGAGCGCCATGAACGCGGGTATGCCCATGCGCGCCGTCGCCGGCATCTGGATGAACGGGATGATTCCCGGCACGTTGCAGATGTAGATGAAGATGAACATCGTCAGCAGGAACGGCGTCCAGCCGAGACCCGAGCGGCCCATCGTCTCCATGATGATGTTCTTCTCGATGAACTCGACGGCGATCTCCGCGAGGTTGCGAGCGCCCTTCGGTGCGGTCTTGTGGTCGCGATTCGCGGCGATGAGGAAGAGCACGGTGCCGATCAGCGCAGCGGCGATCGAGATGAGCACCACCTTGTTGATGCCCGGAGTGATGTCCTTCCAACGCAACAGGGTGTTGATCGGCGGGAAGTGAAAGCCGCGGGTGCTCTCCCCTTCCTCCGCCGCTTGCACGAGTGCGGAAACACTCGCGCGGAGGCCAGCTGTGCGAATTGCGTTGAGATCACGGTGGTCGTCCTGTTGTGTTGGTTAGAGGCTGTTCGCCTGGGCTGATGAAGATTCTTGCTGAGACTGGGGTTTGGGCTTCAATCCTGGATACGCGAGCGACAGAGAAACATAGCGCAGTTCCCAGAACAGCAGCCCAACGTGCGCGACGATGATTGTCACACCCATCGGCACGAGCTCGACCCACCCGAGGTTGCGCACGAGGTAGACCGCAGCGGCGATGATCGCGAGCCGGATGATGTAGCCGAACAGCGTCATTCCCATCATCAGGGCGTAGGAGATCTTGGCCGTGTAGGACACGAGCCAGGCGGCGAGTCCGTAGTTCGCAAGGATGAGCACGAGTCCGTACGTGGCAGACCAAGCGCCGTTCGCGCCCCAGCCGAGTGCGGAGAGGCCGATGAACAACGGCGCGACGATCGCTCCCCTACGAATGATGTCTCGGCCGATCGCGGCCTCTGGAGCGGGTCCCGTGTCGTGCATCGACAGCACGTTCACGTAGTTGGGGTCGGTCGTCTTCATCGCGGTGTCGTCGACTCCCGCTGGTGCTGCGTCGCTTGGTTCAGGCGAGCCGCGACCTGCGAATCCATCGCAGCCTTGTATTGGTAATACATCCGCACAAAGTTGCCGACGAGCGAGAACACGACGAGGGCGATCGTGATGGTCGGCGTGGTGCCGAACAGTGCATCGAGGACCAAGCCGATGACGCAGAACACGAGCACGCTGATCGCCATTTCGGCACCTCGACCGAGCGAGTCACCCGACGACGCAACGGGGCGCTTGGGGGCAATCGTTCTCGTCAACTGCTTCATGGTGGCCAGGTCCCGGGGTGCTTGTGAAACTAAGTACAAACTAGACGGGAGGCCAAAACCCAACCAAACTGCTCGTGCGCTTGTGCCGCTGTCTTACGCGGTGGTGTCCTCGTGGCGTCGCCCGATGCGGGGGTGCAAGACCGTGAATCCGCCAAGGGCAATCGCGAGCAAGAGGAACGGCCACAGATTCGGGCTCGTCGACGACAGGGCCGGATAGAGCGCGAATCCCGAGAGCAACGCAGTCCACAACCACAAGATGACCACGGCGCGACGGGGCCCGTGACCAAGGGCGATGAGTCGGTGGTGCAGGTGCCCGCGGTCGGCCGTCGCAAGACCCTGTCGATTGATGGCTCGACGCAGGATTGCGAACACGACGTCGATGATCGGCACGCCAAGGACGAGGAGTGCGATGAAGATCGGCGCGATGAAGAAGTACGTCTGACCAGCTCCGACCTGCGCTTGCGGATCGGAACGACCGCCAACCACGCTCGTGGAGACCGCCATCAACAATCCGAGGAGCAGCGCCCCACAGTCCCCCATGAAGATGCGAGCGGGGTTGAAGTTGAATGGCAAAAAGCCGATGCACACGCCGAGCGTGATGATCGCCACGAGTGGCCCGATGTTGGGCTCCGACAGAAGTCCGTTCGACGCGAGATTGTTCGAATAGAAGAAGAACGAGCCAGCGGCAATCGCCGTGATGCCGGTTGCGAGTCCGTCCAATCCGTCGATCAAGTTGATCGCCTGCGTCATGCCGATGAGCCACAGTGCAGTGACGAGTGGAATCCAGTCGTTGGACAAGATGAACACGTCAAGGAGCGGCAGCCGGAAATAGAACATCGTGGTGCCGAACCACACGAGGATCATCGCTGCGACAACGACCCCCGTCACCTTCATTGGCGCCGAGAGTTCCTTGATGTCGTCGACGAAACCGAGTGCGGTGATGAAGACCGCCGCAAGGACAACTCCGATGATCTCCGAGTTCCCCTTGAGCAGCGGTTGGAACCGGTCCATGCTGAACGCGACGACAAGGGCAACGATGAGTCCGACGAAGAAGGCGATCCCACCGACGTCGGGGGTCGGCACCGGATGCGCGCGCCGCTCGTCCGGTTCGGCCATCCAGTTCTTGCGTCGCGCTACCCGTTCGATGATCGGAGTGGCAACGGCGGTCGCCGCGGCGGCACTCGCGCCGACAATCAGGTAGCCGGCGAGGTTACGCACTCGTTGGATACACCGGGAACTTCGCGCAGAGTTCCGCGACGCGTGCGCGAACGCTCTTCACGACGCTCGGATCGTTACGGCCACGCAGCGTCGTCGCGATGTACTCCGCGATGAGTGGCATCTCGGCTTCCTTCATGCCCTGCGTCGTGACCGACGGCGTTCCGATTCGCACGCCGCTCGTCACGAACGGACTGCGCGGATCGTTCGGAATGTTGTTCTTGTTCAGCGTGATACCGGCTTCGTCCAGGACGAGCTGTGCTTCCTTGCCGGTGAGCTCGGAATCGAATGGTCTCAGGTCGACGACCATCATGTGAGTATCGGTGCCGCCGCTCACGAGACGGAATCCCTGCTTGGATAGCGCCTCGGCGAGCGCCGCCGCATTCTTCACGATCTGCTGTGCGTAGTCCTTGAAGCTCGGTTGCAGTGCTTCATGGAACGCAACGGCCTTACCCGCGACAGCGTGCTCGAGTGGGCCACCCTGGCTGCCAGGGAAGACCGCCTTGTCGATGGCAGCGGCGTGTGCCGACGTCGTGAGGATGCAACCACCACGAGGACCGCGCAACGTCTTGTGCGTCGTGAAGGTGACGACGTCCGCGTAAGGAACGGGGTTCGGATGCGCGCCGCCTGCGACGAGTCCCGCAATGTGGGCGATGTCGAACATCATGAGCGCTCCGACTTCGTCGGCGATGGCGCGGAATGGCTGTGGCTCGAGGCGTCGTGGGTACGACGTCGTGCCGGCAACGATCAACTTCGGCTTGACCTTCTTGGCGAGGTC
The DNA here is from genome assembly GCA_009927375.1 of Actinomycetota bacterium. GTDB lineage: Bacteria > Actinomycetota > Acidimicrobiia > Acidimicrobiales > Ilumatobacteraceae > UBA3006. The sequence continues at coordinate 6,887 of RFNE01000231.1, forward strand.
ACGAATCTGGTCGAAGTCCAATCGCTCGTCGGTATCGCTCACGCGGAACGACTGGAAGTCATACAAGATGCCACTCGCGTTCACCGGCGATCCGTGGGTGAGGTGACCACCGTGGTCGAGGCTCAACCCGAGCACCGTGTCCCCCGGCTTGATGAGACCGAGATACACCGCCATGTTCGCGCTCGCTCCCGAGTGCGGCTGGACGTTGGCGTGGTCTGCGCCGAACAACTTCTTGACGCGCTCGATCGCGAGCGCCTCGATTTCGTCCACGACCGCATTGCCGCCGTAGTACCGCTTGTGTGGGTAGCCCTCGGCGTATTTGTTGGTGAGCACCGAGCCGGTCGCCTCCATCACGTCGGGGGACGTGAAGTTCTCGCTCGCGATCAACTGCAGACCGGTGGTCTGGCGCACGCGCTCCTTTTCGATCAGGTCGAAAACTTCGGTGTCACGACTCTTCTGCGATGGCCACGGCATCAGCGGGCTCCTTCTTGTTGTTCGATCTCGGCAAGTTGAGCGACGCGACGTTCGTGTCGGCCGCCCTCGAATGGTGTGGAGAGGAATTTTGCCACGATCTGATCCGCAAGGTCGAACGAGACCACACGCCCGCCCATCGACAAGACGTTGGCATTGTTGTGGGATCGCGCCATCTCGGCGAGATACAAGTCGTTGCAGAGCGCGGCGCGAACTCCACGAACCTTGTTCGCGGCAATCTGCTCACCCTGGCCACTCCCGCCAAGGACGATGCCGAAGTCGACCTTGCCGTCCCGCACGCTCCTCGCCACGTCCGCACAAATCGGCGGATAATCGACGCTGTCGGTGGAATTGGTCCCGTGATCGATCACGGTGTGCCCGAGTGCGCCGAGATGACTGATGAGGTGTTGCTTCAGTTCGAATCCGGCGTGGTCCGCGCCGATCGCAATCGAATATGTCCGCGTCCCTGTCACCGCGAACGAGCATAGGTCACGCCCGACATTCGCTCAGGTCGAGCACGGCATTCCACTCAATAGAGTTCGATAGGTGACGCTCGACCCGCGAACCCCCGTACTGGTCGGACAGGCACAAGTCCTCCAACGCGAAGACGACATTTCACGCGCTCGCGGACCGATCGAGTTGATGTCGGATGCAGTGCAGAAGGCGTTCGCCGACGCTGGCTGCGCTCAACCGTCACACGTTGACGCAATCCATGTACTGCGCAGCCTGTCTACGAAAGTGCACAATCCCGCTGCGGTGATCTCCCGAGCAACCGGTATCTCAGCACGCACCCACGGGTACACGACCCACGGCGGCAACCTTCCGCAAGCACTCGTCAATCTCAGCGCGCTGGACATTCAGGCGGGTCGCGCCGACTGCATCGTGCTCGCCGGTGGGGAGTCGTCACGAACACGACGTCGTGCTCGAGCTGCAGAGGTGAACCTCGGATGGGTGACGGGAGACGAGGCGAGTGCATCGGATCCCCAGCCGACTCCCATCGGTGGAGAACTCGAGATGCTCCATCCGCTCGAGATCGAACGCAACATCGTGTTGCCCATCGAGATCTATCCGATGTTCGAAACTGCATTGCGGGCTGCAGCAGGCATGAGCATCCCCCAGCATCGACAGCACATCTCCGAACTGTGGTCGCGGTTCAGTGCGGTTGCTGCGAACAATCCGCATGCGTGGATCCAGGAACAATTCTCCGCTGAGCAGATCTCGACGCCTTCGGATTCCAACCGCATGGTTGGCCTTCCGTATACGAAATTGATGAACTCCAACAACGACGTCGACATGGCGGCCGCGCTCGTGATGTGCTCAGTCGAACGAGCCGAATCGCTCGGGATCCCCCGCGACCGTTGGGTATTTCCGGTTGCAGGAACAGACGCGCACGAACACAACTTCATTTCACATCGATGGAGCTTCACCGAGACCCCAGCGATTCGACTTGGCGCAAAGCGACTCCTCGAGCTCGCGAAGTGGTCGATCGACGAGATCGACGTCATCGACCTCTACTCCTGTTTTCCGTCTGCGGTTCAACTCGGTGCATCGTCACTCGGACTCGGGCTCGATGCTCAGCTCACGTGCACGGGTGGCCTGTCATTTGCGGGTGGACCGTTCAACAACTACGTCATGCACGCGATTGCGACCACGATGAGCAAGCTTCGTCATGACATCGGTGCGAAAGCGCTTGTGTGGGCCAACGGTGGCTACGCCACCAAACATTCCTTCGGCGCCTATCAATCGACCCCACCGAATCATCCGTTCCTCCACGACTCGCCACAGCGCGAGGTCGATGCCCTGCCCCAAAGGAAAGCGGCAACTGCATCAGAAGTCGCAGGCGACGTGACCGTCGAGGCCTACAGCGTCATGCACGATCGCGATGGCTCACCGTCGCGGCTCGCAGCATCCGTCCTCACCCACGACGGAATTCGTTCCTGGGCGGTGACGAGTGACGACAGCATCATGCGACATGCGATCGACCATGAATTCGTCGGCGAAGTCGTTCGACTCTTGCCCACCGGTGAACTCGTGAGTCGCTCGTGACGGCCGATTCGTTTCCGCGACAGTACGCGCGCACCCAGCGCCTGACGCTTGGCGAACCTCGCAACGTCGTCGTGTCACCCGACGGAAAGCGGGTTGTGTTCTGTCGATCCAGCTCAGGTTCGGACCCCGTCAACTCGCTGTGGGTCTACGACGTGGACAGCTCAACGGAACGCTGTGTCGTTGACGCTCGCGTGACATCGAACGATTCTGCACCTGGCGAATCCGATCTCGAACGCGCGCGACGAGAACGCGCGCGAGAAGGTGCTGGGGGAATCGTTTCATATTCCTGCGACGCCGACGTCTCGAAAGCGGTTTTCGTTCTCCGT